>CAZSSZ010000120.1:0-4797 GCA_964609755.1 uncultured Flavobacteriaceae bacterium
GCCACCCTCAACGATGCTTTTGGTACGGTAAAACCCGTCATTACCACAGCGCAAATTTCCAAAGCCCAAAAGGCGGTACGTGAGGTGTATATGGATGAAAAAATTGAAAAATACATTCTCGATTTGATTTTTGCTACGCGCTACCCCGAGCAGTACAAACTGCAATCGCTGAAACCCTTAATTAGTTTTGGAGCTTCGCCAAGGGGGAGTATCAATTTGGCAACAGCAGCCAAGTGCTATGCGTTTATCAAGCGCAGAGGTTATGTGATTCCCGAAGACGTGCGCGCTGTAATCTATGATGTCTTGCGGCACCGTATTGGCATCACTTACGAAGCCGAAGCCGAAAACATCACTTCTGAAGATATCATTCAGCGCATTGTGAATGCCGTGGAAGTGCCTTAGACAAAACTCATTTTTTTGCTATGGATACAAAAGAGCTTTTAAAGAAGGTTCGGAAGATAGAAATTAAAACTCGCCGCCTGAGCAATCATATTTTTGGGGGTGAGTACCACAGCACCTTTAAGGGACGTGGAATGACCTTTAGCGAGGTGCGCCAATACCAATACGGCGACGATGTCCGTGCCATTGATTGGAACGTTACTGCGCGCTATCAAGAACCTTATGTAAAAGTTTTTGAGGAAGAACGTGAGCTGACCCTTATGCTTTTGGTGGACGTAAGCGGCTCTGCTAATTTTGGTACGCAAGACCAACTTAAGCGGGATACGCTAACTGAAATCGCGGCGACCCTTGCCTTTTCTGCCTTGCAAAACAACGACAAAGTGGGGCTGCTTTTGTTTTCGGATGAGGTGGAATTGTTTATTGCGCCCAAAAAAGGAAAATCGCACGTTTTGCGCATCATTCGGGAGTTGTTGGAGCAGCAACCCAAAAGTCCAAAAACAAACCTTACGGCAGCTCTAGAGTACATGAGTCGTATTCTTAAAAAGCGCGCTATTGTGTTTGTGTTGTCTGATTTTTTAGACTCAGATTATGCCCAAGCCGTACAATTGGCAGCCCGCAAGCACGACCTAACGGGCGTTCGCCTATTTGACCCCATGGAAGCCAAACTTCCTGCAGCGGGATTACTCTATATGCGCGATGCCGAAACCGGCAACCACAAATGGGTTAACAGTTCCTCGAAAGGAGTGCGCACGGCCTATGCACTTGCGCATCGCAAAACAGCGGACTATTTCAGCACCCAATTTACACGCCACGGTGCCGGTGCGCTTTCTTGCGCCACCAACGAAAGTTATGTCAAAAAACTATTAACCTATTTTAAAAACCGTGGATAGACTGTTACGCATATCGTTTTTGGTGTTTTCGGTTTTTGGGATGGCACAAACCCAAGTAACCCTTAGCGCCGATACGCTAGAGGTAAAACTTGCCGAGCAAATTCATGTGGAGTTACAGGTGAGCACAGATAGTGAAGCGCAAATTCAATTTCCCCCACTTCAGGCGTTTATGCCTTTTGAGGTGATTGACACCACTGCGGTGGACACGCTTATTGCCAACAAAAAAGTTGTGTACACCAAGACCTATGCGGTGATTCAGTTTGACTCTGGACAGTTCACGCTCCCACAACAAAAAGTGGTGGTTGATGGGACATTATTTAACACAGATTCCCTCCAAATTCGGGTCAATGATGTGGCAGTAGACACACTCGAACAACCGCTTTACCCCATCAAAACCATACTGCCCATGGCAAAAAACACCACGGGTTGGTGGAAGCCCTACGCCTTTGGGTTTATGTTGATTTTCCTTTTGGGATTGTTGTATGTTGTTTTTGTCCGCACCCGAAAGCGTATTCGCGAGTTGCGCCAAAAACTACCCCCTTTTGAGCGTGCGCTACAAGCTTTGCAAGCACTGGAAACCAAAGAGTTAGACAAGCAAGAGGAATATAAAGAATACTATTCTGAAATGACGGATATTGTCCGAAATTACCTTGAAGACGAGGCGCATATTGATGCGCTAGAGAGTACCTCGGACGAGTTGTTGACAAAGCTGGAATTACTCCGCGACACTGGAAATCTAGACCTCACGGGCGACACCATCGACCACCTTAAAGAAGTGCTGCAAACTGCAGATTTGGTAAAATTTGCACGCGCCCTTCCCGAGGAGCGTTTGGCACGTGTTGACAGAGAAAAAATTGAGGCTGTTGTTAAGGAAACCCAAGCGGCACTTCCCGAACCTACTGAAGAAGAACGCCTGCAAAACGAAGCCTATGCACGTATGCGCCAAAAGCAACGCCGCCGCAAACGCCTGCAAATTGCCGGACTCTCACTTATGGGCGCACTTACTCTAGCAGCCATAGTAATGGTTGTGAATTATGGTGCCGTGCAAGCCAAAGACCGTGTGTTGGGACACCCCACGCTAAAGTGGCTGGAACAAGAATGGATTAGCAGTACTTATGGAATTTCACAAATGCAACTCAATACTCCCGACGTGTTGGGGCGTAAGACCCTTCAAAACAGATTGCATCAGCAGTTTGTGTTGGGCAGTTTGGATAAGGCGTTTTTGATTGTCCTAAACATGGAGCATACCACATCCAAAGAAGAACAGACCGTTGATTTGCAACAAAAAGTAGATAAGGTTATTGGGTATTTTGACAGTATGGGTGCTACTAACATTTTCCAAAAACAAAACGATTACACCACAACTTCTGGAATTGAGGGAATTGTGGCGTCGGGGTCGTTTGACTGGACAAAAGCCAACGGCAAGAACCAACGCAAAACCTATGAGGTGTATCACTTCACCGAAAACAAAGGCTTTCAGCAGTTGCAATTGGTATATGACCGTGATGACCGTTATGCTAAGGAACTTATTGAGCGCATTTTGGGAACGATTCAATTCAAAACCGAAAAACCATGATGGAATATTCCTTTGCATATCCTGAATTTTTCTGGGGGCTTTTGGCAATTCCAGTGTTGGTGGCGTGGCATATTTTGTCTAGAAAAAAACAGGTAGCACATGTGCTTAGCCCAAGTGTAAAAGCCTTTACCAAAACGGGGAGATTGCCCAAATGGCAACCTGTTTTGTTGGTCTTGCGTATGCTGGCAATTGGGCTTATCCTAGTGGCACTGGCACGTCCACAAACCCAAGACGTGAGCACCCAAACCAAAACAAACAAGGGCATCGATATTGTGATGGCAATAGACGTTTCGTCGAGTATGCTGGCGCGGGATTTAAAGCCAAGTCGATTGTCGGCACTCAAAAAAGTAGCTGCCAATTTTATTGCCAACCGCACCGCAGACCGCATCGGATTGGTGGTTTATGCCGGAGAGAGTTATACCAAAACACCCATCACCTCAGACAAAGCCCTGGTGGTGGATGTACTCAACAAAATCAATTATGATGGCGTGATTAACGATGGAACAGCAATTGGCATGGGACTTGCTACTGCCGTAAACCGCCTACGCGACAGCAAAGCGAAAAGTAAAATCATCATTTTACTTACAGATGGGGTAAACAACACCGGCTTTGTAGACCCTAAAACCGCTGCCGGATTGGCAAGCTCGTTTGGCATAAAAACCTATACCATTGGACTGGGAAGTAACGGCAGCGCCCCCGCCCCGGTAGCCCTCCGCCCCGATGGGTCTTTTGTATATCAGCTTTCCAAAGTAGAGATTGACGAGGACTTACTCAAAGATATTGCCAAACAAACGGGGGGAAGTTATTACCGCGCCACAGACAACAAAAAATTGGAAGCCATCTACAAGGAAATTGACAAACTGGAACGCACCGAAGTAGAGGAAATCCGTTACACCAAATACCATGAAAAATTTAGGCTGTTTGTTTTTTTGGCATTAGGAGCACTCCTCTTGGAATGGTTATTACGTCACACCCTTTTTAAATCGGCAATGGCATGATACAGTACGAACAAACCCAATATTTCTATTTGTTGCTGCTCATCCCAGTATTGGCATTGGGCTATGTGTTGTTTACCCTTTGGAAAAAACGTGTGCAAAAATCACTGGCATCATCAGTGATGTTGGCGCACATTGCACCCGAACGCTCCTTTTTTAAGGGCTGGGCAAAACAAGTATTGTTGTGGTTGGGATTGGTATTTATTTGTTTGGGATTGGTAAATCCGCAAATTGGCACCGAGTTAGAAACCGTAAAGCGGGAAGGAGTCGATTTGGTTTTTGCCATTGATGTTTCTAAAAGTATGTTGGCGGAAGACATTGCTCCCAACCGATTGGAAAAAGCAAAGCGGTTGGCAAGTGAACTCATCAACCAGTTGGTCAGCGACCGCGTGGGGATTATTGCCTATGCTTCGGCAGCCATTCCGCATTTGCCCATCACAACAGATTATGCTGCTGCACGGATGTTCCTTAATTCGCTAGACACCAACATGATTTCCTCACAGGGAACAGCGATTTCTGCTGCTTCACGTTTGGCGGAAACGTATTTTGATGATGAAAATCAAACAAACCGGGTGGTGTGTATTATTTCTGATGGTGAAGACCATGGCGAAGATGCTTTGGCTGCTGCCAAACAAGCCGCGAACTTGGGCATTACTTTTTTTACCGTTGTGGTGGGTACCGAAAAAGGTGCGGTTATCCCCATAAAGCAAGGCAATGCGGTTTCTTACAAAAAAGACGCAGATGGCGAAGTGGTGATTACCAAAAGCGATGCCGAACAAATGAAAGCTGTGGCCGAGGCAACGGACGGACTTTTTCTAGAAGGCAGCAATACCAATGAGGTGGTAACGGCAATCATTGACCGCCTAAAAGCCATGGACAAACAAGAGTTTGAAGCCAAACAATTTGTTAAATTTAAAGACCAATTCCAATGGTTTTT
>CAZSSZ010000121.1:0-4765 GCA_964609755.1 uncultured Flavobacteriaceae bacterium
GTTAAACTTTTTTCCAACCTTTTCTCTGCGCCATTACAAAAAAGGCTTTTTCAGTTTCGTGATATTTTAAGTATTCCGAACGTTCATTGTAGAGGTAATCCCTTAAATCATCCATCACTTTTTGTGAAAGCGGTATTTCTCTACGCTTGGCGTATTTGCCTTTTCTGACAATAAGGAAGGATTGGGCAAAATCAATGTCAACAATATCCAGCCTTTCGATTTCAGATCGTCTGAGTCCACAGCCATACGCCACCGATAAGAGCGCCGTTTCTAATTTGGTTTCACAAAGTGAATAGAGGTGTTTGATTTCGTCCACCGAAAGCGGTTGTTTGTATTCATATTGGCCGCGATGAAATTTTGGAAGCAAAGGCAATGATTCGGCCTTGCCCGTTTCTAGGATCAAATCAAATAGCAAGCGTACGGCAAACAAATGATGATTGATCGTATTATCTGAAAGCGTTCCTTTTCGTTTACTTGGACGCTGGATCAAATAATCATAATAAGCCGTGAGTTGATCCCGATTGAATGCCAAATTTTGAACATTTGTTTTCTCCATAAAGGTTAAAAACTCTCGAACGGCTTTGAGATACATTTGCCCGTTTCCGGTCTTGTATTTTTTGATCGAAATAAATTGATTAAATTGGTCGTAGATTTCATTGAAATCAGGTGATCTAAATTTTTTCTTTTCCATTTTCTGAATTTTTGCGAACGCTAAGGGGTTTTTCCAGTCATAGCGCAGGGTTTAGCGTTCGGTATTTTGTCCGAACGCTAACCGAACATTTTCTTGTTTTAATCGATATTCTTGAGTTGTGCTAAGAGGTTATTTTTTATCATCGCACGCACATGGGTAAAATCATCCCAAAACACGACTTTGTAGGTATTGCCTTGACGCTGAACGCCTTTACGATCTTGTAAGACATATTCAAGTGAAAGCAGTCGTTTAAGCTGGGTATGACAATGCGTTTTAGAGAGGTTTAGCGCCTGTCTTATTTCCCGTTGGGTAAAACTACCCTCTGTGGTGGTTAACTTTTCATCACGCTTAAGCATATACGCTTTTAAGCGCTCATAGAAATCACGAAGTGCCCCATCCAATTCATCTATTTTTAGCCAAATGCTATCAAAAAAGATTTCAATGGCTGCTGCAACATCGCTTTTGGTGGCGATAATCTTGCCCGTCTTGGTCTGCTCTCGTTGGTATTGATGCAAAAAGGCAATTTGACAGACAAAATCTTGAAATTGTTTATTGAGTCGTCTGAGCATTTTGGCTTTGAAGGGCAGCTCTATTTTGGTCGAATAGGGATTAATCACTTCTTTATCTTTAAGCAGGCGGATCATATTGGAAAGTTCAACCTTTGCCCGATCCATTTCTTTGGCATCCAATTGCCCCAAACTAAGTTTGTTTTGAAAGTTGATAATGCGTTTGGTCTGTTCAATGGATTCATCAACTCGAAGCAAAATGCTGCGACTCTCATTGTCGGTGTATATGGTTTTGGTCGTTGCTCCAAAGGATGAAAAATGACCTTCAACGGTTTGAGTTTTGCTACTCATGTTCCCAAACTTATCCTTGTGGGTATAAGATGAAGTGAGACTGCCATAGGATTGTAACTCTCTTAAAGCATAGAGCGCCTCTTCATCGATTCCGTCAAAGTCTTGGATCAACATCAGTTTGTGTTTTAGTTCTCCTTTGCGATAATGGTAGAATGATTTGCTGGTCACCCTTGTTAGCGAGAGCAGATCCTCTTGAGGAAAACAGTTGGCAACAGCGTTGATTAGATGCGATTTTCCACTACCTGAGGTCGAATGCACCAGCGCATGCAACGGATATTGACTGCGTGAACCAAGACCAATTAGAAACAGCAAGAGTCTATTTTTCTCTTCGCCAACTATCCCTGATTCACCGAGCATTCGTTGAATTGTTTTCAAGAGGTTTTGTCTTGATAAGATCGCCAGACTTGCTTTTTCATTGGCTTTGGTGATCTTTGGGATTTTAGGAAGCAGTAGTGAATATTCTTCTTCGAAGAGTTTATCCCGATAGGCTTCGATTTGATCGGTCAATTGAAGTAAATCAGCTTCTAAATGTAAATAGCTATAATCTTCTCTTTCAGAAATGATTTGACAGTTCTTTTGAATCTGAGTGAAGTTGTACAGATCTAATTTCATGCGCTGTTTGCGCTTACCAACCGCCGTAAGGTGAATGGTAACCCTCAGAGAGGATAAATCCATGGATAAGCGACCGAGGATCGTGTAGACTCCGCATTTACCATCGAAGATCATTTTGTGATCATGGATGATGTCTAATTTATTTTGCATAAGTTTTTAGTTTATATGCCCGTTGGGGCATGGGTTAAAAAGAATGGGGTTGAAAATTTTGATTCTGTTTTATTTGCGTGCGATTTGCTCAACCGGCTCAGCAAACCAAAACGAACCACCGCAAGGCGACTCACCGACAAAGACAAAGCGAGTGACAATGGCAATGGGACCCGGAAAAGGAGCACCGGGAGGCGAAACCGAAGCAGGAAGCACCACCAAGACCGCACCACCCAAACCAAGAGCAAGTGCAACACTGCCCCAAGAACCTGAACCAAAACCACGAAACTGACTAGAAGCACGGAGCTTTGAAGGGGCTGGGACATTTGGAAAAGCAATGAGCAAACCTTGACCAGCAACCACCCACTGCACCAAACGAGCAGACCGAGCAGCAAAAGCACTGCGAGAAACAGGCGACTGCACCCGAAAAACGTTAGCAGATGGAAAAGCAGACCGCACCAGCTGATCGACACCTTTTGCACAACCCACACCAATTTCTAGTTTTGAAAGCATGGGTGAAAAGCTGCGCAGGAAAACCCCACACGAAAAAGCAGCCTGAGAAAACGAACTGCGAGAACCTGTGAACCCCACACGAGGCACACCACCTAAAAAGGCAGCAACTTGATTTGAACCACTGGGAACACGCCCAACCGCCGACAATGTTTTTGAGGCCGAAGATGGTAATTGAAAAGCGAATGATTTTTGCATAATTTTTTTTGCTTTTCGGTCAGCGGATGACGGGCAATTAAGACAAGGGTGGCGAAGTATGAGCCATTTATATACCCTTGACGTATTGAACGACATACGCTAGAATTGCAAAAAAAGAATTATGCGAAGGCAAGCGGAAATTTGATCTTTTTCCTTTTAAATCTATTCAATTATAATGGCAGTTTGGTTGCGCCTTTTTTGCGCAATGGAACTGCTAGTTCATTTGGTTGAAGCTTTTCGAGGGGGTGTTGTTGTGGCGTTTTGAGTGAATGCAGCGAACTGAAAAAAGCCACATCACGATTTTCTCAATTTGTTCATTTCGAAAGTAATAGTTGGTGAATTTTCGTATCTTAGAATGAATCCTAAACTTATTATTATGAAAAAAGTAATTGTCTTATTCCTTTCCGTCAGTCTATTGATGTCTTTCTCAGCAAAAGCCCCTACAGCAAAAAGGGCATTTATCAGCAAAGTAACTTACGTTTACATTTGTGATTCCAAAGGTGCTACAAAGTATCATTATCGCAAGAATTGCAGAGGATTAAGTAGTTGTAAGCACGATATTGTAAAAGTTACGCTCGACCAAGCAGTTAAGAAAGGTAAAAAGTCGCTCTGTGGTTGGGAGGATTGATTTCGTTCGATTCGTTGGCGGCTTATAATTTTAATAATGTACTTTGCTTCCATTTCTTACGTGCACATGGCGTTTTTACTGCGCCTTATTCTAGCACGCTGAAACAATATATTGAGATAATTTGAGTGAATTCGGATTTAAAATTTTCAGAACGGTTGGGTAAAGTTAGGTATTTATGCGGTCTTGATGTGCGGTAGTCAGAACCCAGGCCTTTGGTTTGTCCGTCCTAGTGATGAAAGCCCCGTATATGTGCATGTACTGGGAGGGAAAATCGTAGCTAGAGTGTCAAACTTGAACTTTGCCTATTGCGCTAACAATAGTTTTCTACTCCATAATACCTTTTTTCCATGCCTTACTTAATTGTTTTTGCGTTTGCATGAAATTGTGCTCCTGTTCAAGTGTCAGAGTTCCTTGTTTTTGGTATATGGCTAGATATTTCGCCATTAGTTTAAGAGAATCACTAGTTTCTGGGGTAGGTTTTGCGTATTGATAGATCTGGCGAAAGGCTTCCATTTTAGTATGGATGGATTGATCATAAAGAAACTTTTCAAAATACTTCTGACGTTCAAATGATTCTTTAGAGCCAATCAGAAACAATCTTGCTTTTTTCAAGAGTTGTTCATTTATAATAGCGACATTTAGATTTCCGCAGAATTGTTTGTAGATCTGTGTTGACTTCTTTCTGTTGTCATGGTATATCTTCACGGCATAATGCGGACTAACAGGCATAACGAAATCAGTTGATTTTTTGAATGGATGATTTGTTTTATCAACCATATCATCAAACACTAATGGGTAATCAGAAGTGAAAAACCATGTTTTTCGATCGTCACATTTTACAACTTCGATAATCGCATTTTCATGAATTCCAGCAAGCTCGCTTGTACCTTTGATATGATAATCTTTAAAATTATTAATCAAAATTTTCTCAATCTCTAAATGTATTTCTTCATCAGAAAAATCTCGGAAGGAAAAATCTTCATCTAAATAGGTAACCCCTTTCGCTTTACTTTTTCGAGCCTCAAGAATTCTTCGAGTTAGTTCATTTTGATGGTCCGAGATTGATTCAAATAAATTCTTTGGATTTCTTGAATAGAAAGGTAGAATTCCAGCAAAGATTTT
>CAZSSZ010000122.1:0-4764 GCA_964609755.1 uncultured Flavobacteriaceae bacterium
GCTTTCCGTCTTTGAGTAAGGCAAAATCAACTGCAGAGGATCGTGAACGAATAATAAGTTCTTTACTCACAATTATGATTTTTAGTTCTGCAACATTGCAGAACAATTTAACAATGTATTACGGTGGGAATGCTATTAGCGTGAACAGGTCTAACAAAATTCCATGTCAAAGAACGTGGGGCGTTCAGGGTTACAGAAGCTTATTTTTTCTTGTGCCTGTTGGCACGGCTTCTTTTCTTACGCTTGTGCGTGGCTACCTTGTGTCTTTTTCTTTTTTTACCACTTGGCATATGTTATGTTCTAAATAATTAATATAACGCGGTCGTTATTTCACGGCCACTTTCGATTTTACTTGTTCTAAAAAAACCTTTGCAGGTTTAAATGAAGGAATGTTGTGTGCCGGAATATTGATGGTAACGTTTTTTGAAATATTACGTCCTTTTTTGGCTTTGCGTGTTTTCACTACAAAACTTCCAAATCCTCGTAAGTATACGTTTTCACCAGATTCCAATGCACCTCTAACTTCTTTCATAAAGTGATTTACGATTTCTTGCGCATCACTCTTTTCAACTCCCAACTTATCGGAAATGTTTGATACAATTTCAGCTTTAGTCATCCTTAAATTTTTTTGTGGTTGTAAATTTTAGGTCAGCAAATATAAAGATTTAATTGATACGTTAAGGATGCCTTAGACGATCAATTTTCATTCTTTGCTCGTATTTTTGACAACATGAACATATTCACTTCCAAATTGTTAGCGTGGTATAGCATTCACAAACGCGACTTGCCATGGCGAAACTCCAAAAATCCCTATAGCGTTTGGCTTTCAGAAGTGATTTTACAACAAACCCGTGTAGCACAAGGACTACCATATTACGAACGTTTTTTTTCAGCATATCCAAAGGTGTCAGCTTTGGCAAATGCCCACGAAGATGAAGTCTTAAAGCTTTGGCAAGGGTTGGGCTACTATTCCCGAGCGCGAAACTTACATAAGGCTGCAAAAGTTGTAGCACATGACTATCAGGGGGTTTTCCCCGATTCCTACAAAGAATTAATCAAATTACCAGGTGTTGGACCCTATACGGCGAGTGCCCTTGCATCCATTTGTTTTGATGAGCCCAAAGCCGTTGTTGATGGCAATGTATATCGCGTGTTGGCACGCTATTTTGACATAGATTTTCCCATTAATAAACCCGAAGGGGTACGTTATTTTCAGGAGTTGGCACAGTCTTTAATTGACACCCAAAACCCCGGTATCTACAATCAAGCCCTAATGGAATTTGGCGCAATGCAATGCAAACCCAAACAACCGTTTTGCCCTACATGTCCCTTAGCAGAAAGTTGTCAGTCATTAGCCAATAATACCATAACACTTCGCCCACAAAAATTAAAAGCGAAACCCGTAAAAAATCGGTTTTTTCATTATTTAGTACCTTTTGACAACAACCAAAACACCTTGCTCACCAAACGAAAAGGCAAAGATATTTGGGAAGGGCTGTATGAGTTTCCGCTGCTTGAAGCAGAAAAAGTTTTAACTGAAAAAGCTTTAAAATCCCATGCCAATTTGCCCGAATGGGCAACAAATGCAAACTGGATATTGTTTGAAGCGGATATAATGAAGCACAAATTATCTCACCAAACCCTTCATGCTCAGTTTTGGATTTTGGAAAACGTCGAAAAAGACTTGCCCATACCTTGGGAAGCGGTGCAAGAATATGGTGTCCCCCGCCTTATCGACCGATTTTTGCAGAAGTTCATTCGATAGTGTACATTTGATTTAAAATCTATTATGAGCGGAACACTAAATAAAGCGATGTTAATAGGTCACCTTGGCGATGACGTTAAGCTTACCTATTTTGAAGGTGGAAATTGCCTTGGGCGTTTTCCTATTGCAACCAATGAAACCTACACTAGCAAACAAACCGGCGAAAAGGTAACGAATACCGAATGGCACAATATAGTCGTGCGTAATAAAGCTGCCGAAATTTGCGAAAAATACCTTAAAAAGGGTGATAAGGTGTATGTTGAAGGACGAATCAAAACCCGAAAATGGCAAGGTGATGATGGTAAAGATCGGTATTCTACCGAAATTCATGTGGATGATTTCACTTTCTTAACCCAACGCCCAACAGACGCAGCTGCCGCACCCGCACAGCCTGCGCAACAACAGCCCAGTCAGGTGAGCCAACCCGAAAGCAACGACGACTTACCATTTTAAATTCTGACGGTTGGAGTTACCCTATTTGATCTTAGGCGTTGAAACACTCGAGACTGCAAAAGTAATTTTGCTGCTATTTCTCTTATTGGGTTCTGCTTTGGTTTCTGGGTCAGAGGTAGCGTTTTTTTCGTTATCGCCATCATATATAAAAGAGGTTGTTATTTCTTCCAACAAATCTGAGCGTATTATAGCGCATTTGCGGAAAAACCCAAGACGTCTTTTGGCAATTATATTGTTGCTCAATAATCTCATTAATATCGCAACAGTACTTGTTTTTGCTTCACTGACTACGGTTTTTTTTGAAGCCATAACTACGCCGTGGTTGCGTTTTTTGTTAGAGGTTGGAGTAATTACCTCAGTGGTGTTGTTGTTTGGAGAAATTCTACCCAAAGTATATGCCAACAAAAACCCAAAAGGTTTTGCTAGACGTATGGCTTTGCCTATTTATGCGTTGGACCATTATGTGTTTTTTGCGTTTACGTATCCCATGAGTTATATGACGTATGTTTTGCAAAAACGCCTTGGGAAAACAACCTCAAATATCTCGGTAGATCACCTATCGCAAGCTCTAGAAATGACTGACGATACGGAAACTACCAAAGACGAACAAAAGATTTTAAAGGGAATAGTAACCTTTGGAAATACAGAAACCAAGCAGGTCATGTGCCCACGGATAGATGTATTTGCGCTAGATGAGAAAACACCGTTTTTGGATGTGGTAGAACAAGTGGTCGCCAAGGGCTTTTCCCGAGTACCTGTCTTTCGCGACACCATAGACACAGTTATAGGGGTGTTGTATGTTAAAGATTTATTACCCCATTTGGACGAAAAAAAATTCGATTGGAACACACTGTTACGTGAGCCGTATTATGTTCCTGAAAACAAAAAATTAGACGATTTGTTAGAGGAATTTCAGTCCAAACGCATTCATTTGGCGGTGGTGGTGGACGAGTATGGCGGTACCTCGGGTGTAATTTCTTTGGAAGATGTTATCGAGCAAATTGTGGGAGATATCAGTGATGAATTTGATGAAACAGACATCAGTTATTCAAAACTAAATGACACCACTTTTGTGTTTGACGGGAAAACATCACTTAAAGATTTTTATAGTGTATTGAAGCTTTCTAACATCAAAGATTTTGAAGCTAAAAAAGGAGAGTCCGAAACCATTGCAGGTTTTGTGTTAGAACAGTTGGGTGGTTTTCCAAAAGTAAATACAGCTATGAAATTTAAGAATGTGATTTTTACCATAGAAGCTGTTGACCGTAAACGCATCAAACAACTTAAAGTTCAATTGCGTCCATGATTCGCCTTACACTTTTAGTGTTTTTTATATTGGGATGCCAAACACCCTCTCCGAAGCCTAAGGCGGAGCTTGCCCTAGAATATCCTACTCCTCAATACCACAGTTCTGAAAATATATGCACATACCGTTTTGCATACAATAAAACGGCTGTACTCACACCCCTGTCGTCTTGTGCAGTTACATTGGCATACGCCAAACTCAACGCAACACTATACCTCACCTATTTTGATTTGGAAAAAGCTTCTCTTGATACCCTGCTTTTGGATTTTGACAAACGTCTAGAAATGTTTGGCAAAAAGGCTTTTCGAATGAATGAAAGTAGCTTTGAAAACCAAGAAAATAAGGTTATGGGGGCATGTGTTACCCTTGTTGGGGATTCACCCTCAAACCTCCATTTTTTTGGCACAGACACCCAAAAACACTATCTCACAGGGTCGTTGCTTTTTCAGGCAGCACCGAACTACGACTCTTTGGCACCAGCTATTGCGTACATCAAAAATGATGTGCAAAAACTCCTCGAAACGCTTCGTTGGGATTAGGCTTTTTCTTCTTTTTTAGCGCAACATGCTTTTTTGCAATCGGCAGCACATGCCTTTTTATCCATGTCTTTTTTACCGTCTTTGCAACAAGGTTTATCGCATGACTTGTCGCAAGCTTTTTTGTCTTTACAACAAGGCTTATCACAGTCTTTGTTACAGCTTTTTCCTTCTTTCGTTTGAAAATAAGGAGAGTCAGCTGTTGCTTCACCTACTTCATAATCGGCGCCCAAGCCTTCAATAGTGGCGCGAATAGCCTCAAATGAGGTGGCTGACGGGTCAAAAGACACATAGGCAGTTTCAGCTTTAAAGTCTACTTTCGAAGCCACAACACCTTCCGAGGCAGCTACTTTTTTCTCAATGCGCGCAGCGCATCCTACCTCGCAGGCCATGCCCTTGATTGGGAATGAAATGTGCGACATATCAGCAGATAATTCTACCGTTTTTTCTTCGTCATGGGAAATGGTTTTCTTCTCTGGTTTTGGGGCTGTAGTACAGCCAATAAATAGTACAACTAAAAGGTAATAGAATAGGGGTTTCATAATATTAAGTTTTCATCAAATGTAGGAAATTATTGCTATTTCTCGTTGAATTTTGTCAGCTTTGCGCGGTATGCAATGGATTCCACAAAACAAATGGCTTTACTTGTTTCTACTTTCTCTTATTTGGGGAAGTTCCTATATCCTCATCAAACGAGGACTCGT
>CAZSSZ010000123.1:0-4703 GCA_964609755.1 uncultured Flavobacteriaceae bacterium
TTCATAATTGATACAAAAAAACCCGTTTGAGTTGCTTCAAACGGGTTGTTCGGTTATCTATACACCTCACCTAGCTCGCTTGAAACGATGACTTTACATGGTGATGTGTATGTGTTATTTTCATTTGAGTGCAAATATCGAACTTTTTTTTAAAATCCTACTGATTTCCCAAAATTAGTGGCAACCCATCTTTACCGCTACCCACAACAATCACTTTTGCATTTGGCGATTCCGCCAATTTTATGGTGGCTTCAATACCCTTATCTTTCAAGATGTTCGGGGTTAGTGATGCTGCCAAAATACGGTTTGCTGCTGCTTTTCCTTCGGCATCAATACGCACTTTTTCGGCTTCTTGACGGGCTTTTTCTAAGCGGAATTCATATTCCAATGCCTCTTGCTCTTGGGTAAGTTTGCGTTGAATAGCTTCTTTAATAGAAATTGGAAGCGTTACATCACGAACCAATACAGAGTTCAATTGAACATGCTGTCCTTCCACTTTTAGTTTTGTTTCTTCATAGATTTCATTCTGAATGGCATCACGTTTTGTTGAGTACAATTGTTCAGGGGTGTAGCGTCCAATAACCGAACGGGCTACCGCTCGAATTTCAGGCGCAATTACAATACTCAAGTAGTTTTCGCCTTTGGTTTTGTGTAACAATCCCAATTCGTCTAGTTTGGGTTGATACAACACAGAAACATCAAGTGAAATTTCCAAACCGTTGGAGGAAAGTACGCGCATGCCACTTTCAAATTCTTCTTGTTGCTTGATGTTATAAATATATACCCTATTCCATGGTGCGATAATATGGAATCCTTCACCTAGGGGAGCTTCATCAGTAACGGTACCGCCTCCAAAACGCTCCCACACTACACCGGCTTCTCCATATCCGATATTTACAGAAGATTTAGAAATAAAAATGATACTGATTAAAATAATGACTACAACAGGCAGTCCGAGTTTTGGGAGTTTATTCATGATTTTTGATTTAAGTTAACATACCGCCGTCCACATTCACGACCTGACCGGTAATATAGGCCGATAAATCGGAGGCTAAAAATAAGCACGCGTTTGCAACATCTTCGGGAGTACCACCGCGTTTTAATGGAATCCCAGCTCGCCATTGCGTAACTACATCTTCGGGGAGTTTCCCAGTCATTTCGGTTTCAATAAACCCAGGAGCAATTACGTTAGAACGGATATTGCGTGAACCCAATTCGAGTGCAACCGATTTTGAAAAGCCGATAATTCCTGCTTTTGAAGCAGCATAATTGGCTTGTCCAGCATTTCCCTTTACCCCTACAACAGAGCTCATGTGAATAAGGCTACCTTGACGTTGTTTAAGCATGGTGCGTTGCACAGCTTTGGTCATGTTAAATACTGATTTCAGGTTTGTTTCGATAACCGTATCAAAATCTTCCTCCGAAATGCGCATGAGCAAATTGTCTTTGGTAATTCCAGCGTTGTTGATAAGCACATCTATAGAACCAAATTCCGCAACCACATCAGCAGCAAGTTGTTGGGCTGATTCAAAATCGGCAGCGTTAGACTGATACGCTTTTGCTTTTACACCCAAAGCCGTAAGCTCCTTTTCCAATTCCTCAGCAGGACCTGCCGAAGAACTATACGTAAAAGCTACATTGGCTCCTGCTTTGGCAAATGCTTGAGCAATGCCTCTACCAATACCCCTACTGGCACCAGTGATAATAACGTTTTTTCCTTTTACTAAATCCATACTTATGCTAATGCTTGTGCAACGGTTTTTCCAATGGCAGCAGGCGAATCCACTACGTGGATGCCACATGCTTTCATAATCGCTTTTTTGGCTTCGGCGGTGTCTTCTGCACCCCCTACAATAGCTCCAGCATGTCCCATGGTTCGTCCTTTAGGTGCCGTTTCGCCAGCAATAAAACCAACCACTGGCTTTGGATTGCCTTGCGCCTTAATCCATTTTGCGGCATCGGCTTCTAGCTGTCCGCCAATTTCACCAATCATTACAATACACTCGGTTTCATCGTCTTCCATAAGTAGCTGAACGGCATCCTTGGTCGTAGTGCCAATGATAGGGTCTCCGCCAATACCAATGGCAGTAGTAATTCCAAACCCTTCTTTAACCACCTGATCGGCAGCCTCATAGGTTAACGTACCCGATTTTGAAACGATGCCTACTTTACCTTTTTTGAATACAAACCCGGGCATAATACCCACTTTGGCTTCTTCAGGAGAAATTACTCCGGGGCAGTTTGGCCCCACCATGCGACAGTCTTTGTCTTTGAGGTATTGCATCACTTTTGCCATATCATTTACCGGAATCCCTTCAGTAATGGTAATAATAACTTTAATACCGGCTTCGGCAGCTTCCATGATGGCATCAGCAGCAAAGGCTGGAGGTACAAAAATGATTGTGGTATCGGCTTGTACTTTTTCTACGGCTTCGGCAACGGTGTTAAAAACGGGTTTTCCCAAATGGGTTTGCCCACCTTTTCCAGGGGTTACGCCTCCCACCACATTGGTGCCATAATCAATCATTTGACCTGCGTGGAAAGTTCCTTCGCCTCCGGTGAAACCTTGCACTATAATTTTGGATGTTTTGTTTACTAATACGCTCATGTTATTCTTTAACTCGTTCTATGTAAGTTCCTTTTTCTGTGTCTACTTTTATTTTGTCTCCCTCATTGATGAACAAGGGCACATTTATCGTGGCTCCTGTTTCTGCTGTTGCGGGTTTAGTAGCATTTGTTGCTGTATTTCCTTTTACACCGGGCTCGGTATGCGTAATTTCCAAAACCACACTCGCTGGCATCTCTACAGATAAAGGACTGTTGTCTTCGGTATTTATCATCACCGTAACAACCTCCCCTTCTTTCATCAATTTAGGTTGATCTAAAATACTTTCCTGAAGTTCAATTTGATTGTAATCCTCCGTGTTCATAAAGTGATATATAGTTCCCTCTGCATACAAAAACTGATACTTGCGGGTTTCTACACGTACGTCTTCAATTTTATGCCCTGCAGAAAAAGTATTGTCTACCACTTTTCCTGAAGTTACACTTTTAAGTTTTGTACGCACAAATGCGGGCCCTTTACCAGGTTTTACGTGTAAAAACTCAATGACTTTATAAATATCGTTGTTGAAATGAATGCAAAGTCCTTTGCGAATATCTGATGTTGTTGTCATAATTAGTTTTGAATATACCCTTTCATAATACCGCGTTGCGATTGTCTGATAAATTGTAGGATCTCATCACGCTCTGTTGATGCCTCCATTTCTGCCTCGATGATTTGCGTAGCCTGGCTGTTGTTGTAATTCTTTTGATAAAGGATTCGATAAATATTTTGAATTTCTTTGATTTTTTCAGAAAGAAACCCTCTTCTACGCAATCCAACAGAATTAACCCCTGCATAGGATAAAGGTTCACGAGCAGCCTTTACAAATGGGGGAATATCTTTTCGTACCAAAGAGCCACCCGCAACAAAAGCATGGTCTCCGATGGCACAAAACTGATGTACGGCGGTCATTCCTGCCAAAATTACGTGGCTACCCACCGTAATATGCCCGGCAAGGGTACTATTGTTGGAAAAAATGCAATAGTCTCCAACTGTACAATCGTGGGCAATGTGTGAATATGCCATAATAAGGCAATTGTTTCCAATCGCCGTCTTGCCTCTGGAACTGGTTCCACGATTAATGGTTACACATTCACGAATAGTTGTGTTGTCGCCTATTTCAGCGGTCGTATTCTCTCCATTAAACTTTAAATCTTGTGGAACAGCACTGATTACAGCCCCAGGAAAGATGTTACAGTTTTTTCCAATGCGCGCACCCTCCATGATGGTTACATTTGGACCTATCCAAGTGCCCTCACCAATAACAACGTTTTTGTCAATGGTTGTAAAGGGTTCAATGACCACATTTTTGGCTATTTTGGCATCGGAATGCACATATGCTAAGGGTTGCTTCATACTTTAACTAATTCTTTTCTAACGATTTGCGCCATCATTTCTGCTTCTGTTGTAATTCTACCTCTTGAATACGCCACTGCATGCATATGGCAAATTCCCCTTCGAATGGGAGATAGTAATTCCATTTTAAAGACCAATGTATCTCCAGGAACGACTGGATTTTTGAACTTGGCGTTTTCTATTTTCATAAAAAAGGTGAGGTAGTTTTCTGGATCAGGGACAGAATTCAATACCAAAACACCGCCTGCTTGTGCCATGGCTTCAATCTGCAACACACCCGGCATTACAGGCTGCCCTGGAAAATGCCCCTCAAAATAGGGCTCGTTCATCGTGATGCTTTTCATACCCACAATGTGCGTGTCACTGAGTTCTAGGATTTTATCAACCAATAAAAACGGTGGACGGTGGGGAATCACCTTCATGATGGCATTTACATCCATCAAGGGCTCGGCATTTAAGTCAAAAACTGGAATACGATTGCGCCTTTCTTGCTTAATAATTTTGGCAAGTTTTTTGGCAAAAGCGGTGTTTATTGCGTGACCTGGTTTGTTCGCAATAACTTTTCCACGAATACGACATCCAACAAGCGCTAAATCTCCAATAACATCTAATAATTTATGACGTGCTGCCTCATTAGGGTATTTAAGGGTAAGGTTGTCCAAGATGCCATTAGGCTTTCCCGAAATGGTTTTGCGATCAAAAGCCGTACAACGTTTTTGCATGGTATCTTCAGTAAGCTCTT
>CAZSSZ010000124.1:0-4698 GCA_964609755.1 uncultured Flavobacteriaceae bacterium
GTCTTTCACACAGATGTTAAGGTTTGGGAAGTAACCAATAAAAATACTGGCGAACACATTGGCTTGTGGTATTTAGATCCCTATGCTAGAGAAGGAAAACGATCTGGTGCATGGGCAACAACGTACCGTAGTTATTCCACGTTCGATGGAAAAACCAATGTGTTGGCATCTAACAATTCCAATTTTGTGAAACCCGCACCGGGTGAGGCACTGCTTATTTCTTGGGACGATGCCACTACCTTTTTCCATGAGTTTGGGCACGCACTACATTTCTTTGCCTCTAACGTAAAATACCCAACCTTGAATGGCGGTGTGCGTGATTATACAGAATTTCAATCGCAACTTCTGGAGCGTTGGTTATCTACCGATGAAGTCATTAATCGCTTTTTGGTACATCAAGAAACGGGCGAACCTATGCCTGATGCGCTTGTCGCAAAAATCAAAAAAGCTGCCACGTTTAATCAAGGATTTGCTACTACAGAATATCTTGCCTCAGCATTAATGGATATGAAACTGCACTTGGCAGACCCTACAGCTATTGACATTGGGGCATTTGAAAAAGAAACCTTGGCAGCCCTTAATATGCCAAAAGAATTACCCATGCGCCACCGAACGCCTCATTTTAGTCATGTGTTTTCGGGAGAAGGTTACGCCACAGCCTATTATGGTTATATGTGGGCAGATGTACTCACTGCCGATGCTACCGAGGCATTTAGAGAAGCTCCGGGTGGTTTTTATGACGAGGAAATGGCAGATAAATTGGTAACCTATTTGTTTGCGCCACGGAATTCTATTGACCCCGCGGAAGCGTATCGCTTATTTAGAGGGCGCGATGCCTCAATTGATGCATTGATGCGCGCCAGAGGTTTTCCTGTTCCAAAAAAGTAACTTCTGTGTGTAAGTGAATTTTAGTATTTTTAAAGAAATTAGAGTATATGAAAGACTTGGCGTACAGAACGGCAGAATCCTATTTGGAAGCAAAAGCAAAAGCGCTTGAAAATCCCGAGACCTTTTGGGCGGATGTTGCTGAAAATTTTGATTGGCATTCGCCGTGGAGTAAGGTATTGGAATATGACTTTCATAAACCTGAGGTCAAATGGTTTGTGGATGGAAAGTTAAATATCACAGAAAATTGCCTTGACCGCCATGTAAAAACACAACCCGACCAAACTGCAATTATTTTCGAACCCAATGACCCGAATGCGTCTGTGCAACACATATCCTACAAAGAATTACATAGCCGGGTGTGTCAAGCAGCAAATATGCTTAAAGCAAATGGTGCAAAAAAAGGGGATAGGATATGTTTGTATATGCCTATGGTGCCCGAGTTAGCAATTGCTGTATTGGCATGTGCCCGTATTGGTGCCATTCATTCGGTAGTTTTTGCAGGTTTTTCGGCAACCGCCCTAGCAGCACGCATTAACGATGCTCAATGTAGCATGCTACTTACCGCTGATGGCGGATACCGCGGAAATAAAATCACTCCACTAAAAGAAATTGCCGATGAGGCGTTAACGCATTGTCCATCGGTAGCATGTAATATTGTGTTGCAACACACAGGTCAAGATGTAGAATGGAATTCCATTGACAAGTGGTGGCATGACGAAATTGAAAAAGTAGATGATGATTGCCCAGCAGAAATCATGGATAGTGAAGACCCTTTATTCATATTATATACTTCAGGTTCTACAGGAAAGCCCAAAGGGATGGTACATACTTGCGGAGGCTATATGGTCTATACGGCATATTCATTTCAAAATGTCTTTCAATACGAAAAAGGAGATGTGTATTGGTGCACAGCAGATATTGGATGGATAACGGGACACTCTTATATTGTCTATGGACCTCTCGCAGTTGGCGCCACTACATTAATGTTTGAAGGGGTTCCATCATATCCCGATTATGGAAGATTTTGGGAGGTTTGTGCCAAGCACAATGTGAATCAGTTTTATACTGCGCCTACAGCAATACGCGCCCTTGAAAAACACCCAATAGCATTAATCGAAAAACACGACTTATCTTCCCTAAAAGTGCTGGGTTCTGTAGGTGAACCTATAAATGAAGAAGCTTGGCATTGGTACGATAATCATGTAGGAAAGAACAAGTGTCCTATTGTAGATACGTGGTGGCAAACCGAAACAGGTGGTATATTGATTACCTCATTGGCAGGCGTTACCAAACAAAAACCCACGTATGCCACATTGCCCATGCCTGGAATTCAAGCGGTTTTACTCGATAGTGAAGGCAACGAAATGGACGGTGAAGCAGAAGGTATTTTAGCAATAAAACATCCATGGCCTTCTATAGCCCGAACCATTTGGGGAGACCACGAGCGATACAAAAATGTATATTTTTCTGCTTACCCTGGATATTATTTTCCTGGAGATGGCGCACTTAGAGATGCAGCGGGGAATTATCGAATTACTGGGCGGGTAGATGATGTGGTAATCGTTTCGGGGCACAACCTTGGTACGGCACCCATTGAGAACGCATTAGACGAACACAAAGCTGTGGTGGAAAGTGCTGTTGTTGGTTTTCCTCACGATGTTAAAGGAAATGCCCTTCATGCATATGTTATCGTAAATACGACAATAACCAATGAGCAAGCGCTTGCCACTGAACTTCGCGAATTGGTGGCAAAAACCATTGGACCCATTGCCAAACCAGATCGCATTCAGGTGGTCAGTGGGCTCCCTAAAACACGCAGCGGAAAGATTATGCGTAGAATTTTACGAAAACTCGCCGCTGGCGACTATGACAATCTAGGTGATGTTTCTACCTTGTTAAACCCCGAAGTGATTGAGGAGATTAAGCAAAATAGCTAAAGTTTTCTCCTTTTTTGATGGTTTGTACCGTTTCATAAATCAGCTTAATTACATTCTCAACATCCTCTTGATGCACCATTTCTACGGTGGTATGCATGTACTTAAGGGGTAACGAAATCAACGCTGAAGGCACACCTCCATTGCTGTAGGCAAAGGCATCGGTATCTGTACCTGTGCTTCTTGAAGAAGCTAAGCGCTGAAAAGGAATTTTTTTTGCTTCGGCAGTTTCAATAATACGATCTCTTAAATTTTGCTGCACCGCCGGCGCATATGAAATCACAGGACCCTTACCAATAGTGTTGTCCCCTTGTTTTTTAGGGTCAATCATAGGAGTAGAGGTGTCGTGACATACGTCGGTTATTATAGCTACATTAGGTTTTATACGTTGTGTAATCATCTCTGCACCACGCAAACCAATTTCTTCTTGCACCGAATTGGTTACATAGAGTCCGAAAGGGAGCTTGATATTGTTTTCTTTAAGCAGTCTGGCCACTTCAGCAATCATAAAACCACCAACTCGGTTATCCAATGCTCGACAAACAAACTTATCTTTATTAAGCACTTGAAATGTATCGGGGTACGTAATAACACAACCTACATGTACACCAAGTTTTTCCACTTCTTCCTTAGAAGAGGCACCAATATCTATAGTAATGTTTTCAATTTTTGGTGTTTCTTCCTTACCGGCAAGACGCGTATGAATGGCGGGCCAACCAAAAACACCTTTCACAATCCCTTTTTTGGTGTGAATATTCACCCATTTGGACGGGGCAATTATGTGGTCACTACCGCCATTTCGTATTACCGAAATCAATCCCTTTTCGGATATGTAGTTTACATACCAAGAAATTTCATCCGAGTGTGCCTCAATAACTACTTTAAAATCCGCCTCTGGATTTATGACACCTACAGCAGTTCCATAGGCATCTGTGATAAATTCATCTACATAAGGCTTTAGGTAGTTCATCCAAATTTTTTGACTTTCCCACTCATAGCCGGTAGGGGCTGGGTTGTTCAAATAGGTTTCTAGAAACTTGTGTGATTTTTTGTTTAATATGCTTCCCATTGGGTTAAAAATTTAAGCGTCTAAAATACAACATATACCTAAAACAATCTTAGTACTTTTGAATCGATGAATACATATATATATTGTGTGTTGATTTTTCTGAGTTGTACCCTATACGGACAACAAAAGCAGCCTATTTATATAGTGGAGGGTGATACTTTGGTAAATCCGTATGTGGATTTACATGAAGTTATTGTACTTCCGGAACTAAAATTTGATAGTTATAAAGATTATTTGGCGTATCAAAGACTTAAAAAAAGAACGCTAAAAGTATATCCATACGCCAAAATGGCGTCGGAACGCTTGGTGGTTTTGAACGATCGCTTGTCAACAATTAAACGTAAACGCGCAAAAAAACGCTACACAAAACGCGTTGAACGCTACTTGGAGCAGGAATTTGAGGCAGAATTAAGGCGCCTTACACGCTCCGAAGGACGCATTTTAATTAAATTGATACATCGCGAAACGGGTCAAACCACACATGAATTGATAAAAAAGTTAAGAAGTGGATGGCGTGCATTTGTCTATCAGACTACTGCTAGGCTTTTCGATTTAGACCTGAAAACAACCTTTAACCCTACTGATGTTGAGGAAGATGCGATGATAGAAGGAATTTTACTCCGAGCATTTGCAAATGGAACATTGCAGTCAACAGAGAAAAAAAAGTAAAAAATAGGTTTGGCGGTTTAAAAAGCGTTGTATATTTGCAATCCGCAAAAAAAGCTGTGGACCACATCAAATAAAAAAAAATAATTTTTTTTTCATGTGGGGTTGTGAGAACCAAAAAGCAGCGTATATTTGCAACCG
>CAZSSZ010000125.1:0-4598 GCA_964609755.1 uncultured Flavobacteriaceae bacterium
CATCCAATGACGTTTCTGATGAATTGTTTGATGATAACAGAAGACGTATATCTATAGCACGTTTTAGGTTTGCTGGAACGATACCCAAAAGTTCATCGGCGGCATAGCGTGGAGGCACTACTGGCGTTGACGGGGCTGCGTTAGGTTGTGCCGGCTTGAGGGTCTTTACCACATCGCGAGCAATACTGATGGCATCTTGCTCGTCTTCTGCTAAAAAATCGGCTACTCCCGAAATACGACTGTGCATCATGGCACCGCCAAGCTCTTCATCGTTGGCAATTTCGTTTGTTGCCATTTTTACCAAAGGCGGACCAGCTAAAAACACTTTTGCCGTATCTTTTTGCATTATGGTGTAGTCCGACATTCCAGGAACATAGGCACCTCCGGCCGTCGCGTTGCCAAACACAACCGAAATCGTAGGAATACCCAATTTAGAGCGACGTGACATTTCCCGAAACGACGCACCATAATTGTTAAACACACGATCTTGATCAGGGAGGTTGGCACCACCGCTTTCTACTAAGTTAATGGTGGGGAGTTTATTTTCGAGGGCAATTTCCCCCAATCGCAATACTTTTAAGCTAGTGGCATAGTCTACTGCACCGCCTTTACGAGTACCCAAATTGGCGTTGATAAGACACAAGCGTTTGTTTACATAGCCAATACCGGCGACCGTAGTCCCACCAGGTCCAAATCCGCCCTGATGTGTGAGTCCGGCAAGGGGCATCAACTCCAAAAAGGGACTGTTTTTATCTAAAAGAAGTGCAATACGTTCCCGCGCTAAAAACTTACCTCGCTTTCTTGCGCGAGCAACAGAGGCATCTGTTCCTTGGTTATGGCTTTTGGCAAGCTGCAGCTGCAACTCTTGCACCAATTTTTCCATTTCGGCATAGTTCTCTTTATAACTTGCCTTTTTGGAACTTACAGACGATTTAAACGGCTTCATAGTAAAATTTTCTGTGTAAAAGTACGAACTAGCTTTAATATCTGCCATTAACGATATTACTTTACATTTGCTGCTGCGTATTAAATTACCTATTCATGAACAAAGAACAAACAATAGCAGAACTCATAGAAACCCTAGAAACACGTATTGCTACAGGAGATTACAACGATTCGGTACATAAAATTACGCTGATGACGACCCTCGAAACCGTTCAACGGATGCTCAACGGTAAGTAGCTTAAAATCAATATATTTGGCGCATGGAACAACTCATTTTTTACTTTGAAAATATTCCTTCTCTGCATCGAAGTATTATATTGATTGGCGGCATTAGCTTCTTTTGGTTTTTAGAAGGTCTCCTACCATTGCGTAAACGCAATTACAAAAAATGGCAACACGCACTTCCCAATTTCTTTTTTACACTGACTACCATTGTGGTAAACTTTAGCTTGGCATTTTTGTTATTGGCTACCGCCGATTGGGTTCAGGAAAACCAATTCGGACTCTTGCACCTTGTTGCGCTTCCGTTTTGGCTGTATGTGGTTTTGGGCGTAATGCTGTTGGATTTTATTGGTGCTTATTTGGCACATTGGGTCGAACATAAAGTAAAACCCCTTTGGATGGTGCATCTGGTACACCACTCCGACCACCACGTAGATACCACCACTGCCAACCGTCATCATCCGCTAGAGAGTTTAGTACGCTTTATCTTTACACTCTTTGGTGTGTTTGTATTGGGTGCGCCTATAGGAATTGTGATGTTGTATCAGTCGCTTTCGGTAGTGCTAAGCCAATTTAACCACGCTAATATCACGCTGCCAAAAAAACTAGACACGCTATTAAGCTATGTGTTGGTTACTCCTCATATGCACAAAGTGCATCATCACTATGTATTGCCTTATACGGACAGTAATTACGGAAATATTTTTGCGTGCTGGGATAGACTGTTGGGCACGTATAAAAACCTTGCTGCAGAAAAAATTGTGTATGGCGTAGATGTATTTCCCAACGAAGACGAAAACAGTAGGGTAGGTTCACTAATGAAACAACCTTTTCAGCCCTATCAAAAGCCTACGACAGTTCCCGCTGCTGAATAAATCGGCTTGCTATTTAGATGGGTTTTTAAGAGCAGTTATTTGGTGTTTTACTTTTTGCTTTTCTCTGTCGAAATGATCTTAAAGTTAGGAATACATTACAAACTTGCGTTATGCTAAGCTTACATATACCCAAAAGAAAGTTCTGAATTAATTTAAAAATTCACCAACTATCCATAGAATACTCTTTTAACAATTCCTCTTCGTATTTGTTAATTTCTTTACTGGAGGGTACTGTATTTTTTTGAGTTGATGTTTTAAATTAGCACACATGCCACAAGCCACTCAATACAACGAAGATAATATACGCTCTCTCGATTGGAAAGAGCATATCCGTATGCGTCCTGGGATGTATATCGGGAAACTCGGCGACGGTTCTTCCCCCGATGATGGCATCTATATTTTACTCAAAGAAGTACTCGACAACAGCATAGACGAGTTTGTGATGGGTGCCGGAAAAACCATTGAAATCAATATCAATGAGGGCAAAGTTTCTGTACGTGACTACGGGCGGGGTATTCCACTGGGCAAGGTGGTAGATGTGGTATCCAAAATGAATACAGGCGGAAAATACGATACCCGTGCCTTTAAAAAGTCTGTTGGGCTTAACGGGGTAGGTACCAAAGCGGTAAATGCCCTTTCTGCTGAGTTTTTGGTTTATTCCGTTCGTGAGGGGCAACTGAAAAGTGCACGTTTTAATCAAGGAACTTTAGAAGAGGAATCGGATTTAACGCCTTCTTCAAAACGCAACGGAACGGGCGTTTCCTTTGTTCCCGACGATTCCATTTTTAAAAAATACCGCTACCGCCACGAGTATGTGGCAAAAATGCTTAAAAACTATGTCTACCTCAATCCGGGCTTGACTATTGTTTTTAACGGAGAAAAATACATGTCTAAAAACGGTCTTAAAGATCTGTTGGAAGACAACAACAACACCGAAGATTTTCTTTATCCGGTAATTCACCTCAAAGGCGATGACATTGAAGTTGCCATAACGCACAGCAAAACGCAATACAACGAAGAATACCATTCTTTTGTAAACGGACAGCACACCACACAGGGCGGTACGCACCAAAACGCTTTTCGTGAGGCGTTGGTCAAAACCATTCGGGAGTTTTACGGCAAGCAATTTGACCCGTCTGATATTCGTAAATCCATCATTTCTGCGATTAGTATTAAGGTGATGGAGCCGGTATTTGAGTCGCAAACCAAAACCAAATTGGGTTCCACCGATATGGGCGGCGATTTACCTACCGTGCGTACCTACATCAACGATTTTGTCGGAAAGTACCTAGACAATTACCTTCATAAAAATGCAGTAACCGCCGAGGCATTGCAGCGTAAAATCTTACAAGCCGAAAAGGAGCGCAAAGAACTGTCGGGGATTCGTAAATTGGCACGAGAACGTGCCAAAAAGGCAAGTCTTCACAACAAGAAATTGCGGGATTGCCGCGTGCATTTGGGCGATATCAAAAAAGACCGCCGTTTGGAATCTACGCTTTTTATCACCGAGGGCGACTCGGCAAGTGGTTCCATTACCAAGTCTAGGGACGTGAACACCCAAGCGGTGTTTAGCCTTCGTGGAAAGCCATTGAATTCCTACGGGATGTCGAAGAAAATTGTATACGAAAATGAGGAATTTAACCTGTTGCAGGCAGCTTTAAATATTGAAGAATCCATGGAGGATTTGCGTTACAACAACATTGTAATTGCAACCGATGCCGATGTGGATGGGATGCACATTCGGTTGTTGCTCATTACCTTTTTCTTGCAGTTTTTCCCAGAGCTTATCAAAGACGGGCACCTCTACATTTTGCAAACCCCACTGTTTCGGGTGCGCAACAAAAAGAAAACGATTTACTGTTACTCGGAGCAAGAACGTATCAATGCCCTAGAAGAGTTGGGCAAACAAGCCGAGATTACCCGATTTAAAGGATTGGGTGAGATTTCCCCCGATGAATTCAAGCATTTTATTGGTGATGATATCCGCCTAGACCCTGTGATGTTGGACAAAAACATGACCATAGACGAATTGTTGTCGTTTTATATGGGTAAAAATACCCCACAACGCCAAGAATTTATTATCGATAACCTTAAAGTAGAGCTAGACAAAGTAGAGGCATGAACGACGAGCAACACATTTCGAACGATCAGTTGATACGTGTTTCGGGCATGTACAAGGATTGGTTTTTGGACTATGCCTCCTATGTGATTTTGGAGCGTGCCGTTCCGGCGATTGAAGATGGGTTTAAACCCGTACAGCGCCGTATTCTTCACTCCATGAAAGATTTAGACGATGGGCGTTACAACAAAGTGGCAAATATTGTTGGACATACCATGCAGTACCACCCGCATGGCGATGCTTCCATTTCGGATGCCATGGTGCAGATTGGCCAAAAAGACTTGCTCATAGATATGCAGGGAAACTGGGGGAATATCTTCACGGGGGATTCTGCTGCAGCCTCGCGTTATATTGAGGCAAGGCTTTCCAAATTTGCCGTTGATGTGGTCTACAGCCCAAAGGTTACACAATGGCAACTTTCGTATGACGGACGTAAG
>CAZSSZ010000126.1:0-4589 GCA_964609755.1 uncultured Flavobacteriaceae bacterium
CCTCGTTAACGGATCAAATTTTTATCAAAGCCCAGCGCATCAGAACACTTCAAGAAGTGGAAACAAAAAAAGTAGATGAGGGCGAAGAAGCTGAATTTATTGGCATTGTAAACTATTGTATCATGGCACTGATCCAATTGGAGTTGGGTGTTGCTGACCAACCCGATCTTACGAACGAAGAAGTTATGGCGCAATACAATAAACATGCCGGCGAAACCAAAGCCCTAATGGAACGCAAAAACCACGACTATGGCGAAGCGTGGCGCGATATGCGTGTGAGTTCCTTAACAGATTTGATATTGCAAAAACTATTGCGTGTAAAACAAATTGAAGATAACAACGGAAAAACTCTTGTGAGTGAGGGCTTATCGGCAAATTATCAAGACATGATAAACTATGCCCTTTTCGCATTAATCCATTTAAACAACTAACTAAAAAACAACATGAGAAAACACATTGTAGCCGGAAACTGGAAAATGAACCTAGATGCTAACGAAAGTCAAGCGCTAATTGAAGCGTTAAAAGCGAAACAACTTTCCAGCGATGTTCGTGTGGCTATTGCCACGCCTGCGGTGCATCTTGCCTCGGCGGTAAGTCAAACACAAGGCACTGCAATTGATGTGGCTGCACAAAATATGCATCAAGCTACTTCGGGTGCATATACCGGTGAAATTTCTGCTTCTATGCTAAAATCCATTGGCGTAAACACTACGTTGCTTGGACACTCTGAGCGCAGAGCCTATTTCCATGAAACAGATGCCTTATTAGCCGAAAAAGTAAATACTGCCCTTGAAAATGGCGTTGAGATTATCTTTTGTTTTGGCGAAGAGCTTGAAGAACGCAAATCGGGGAGTCACTTTGATGTGGTTAGTAGTCAATTGCGCAATGCGCTTTTTCACTTAACTGCCGCACAGTGGAGTCAAATTGTATTGGCATACGAACCCGTTTGGGCAATTGGCACTGGTGAAACGGCAAGTCCAGAGCAGGCGCAAGAAATGCATGCCCACATTCGAAATGTAATTGCTAAGCAATATGATGATGCCCTCGCACAAAGCGTTTCCATCTTGTATGGTGGTAGCGTAAAGCCTACCAATGCACAAGAAATTTTTGCAAAACCTGATGTGGATGGTGGTCTTATTGGCGGAGCCTCTCTCAATGCAGACGATTTCGCTGCTATTGTCAACGCGTTTTAAAGTTGAGAGCCTACAGCGCATATCACTTCACGATTTTTCCAATTGAAAAAACGGAAATTGTTTCGGCGTGGCTGACTACATTTCCTTTTGAAAGTTATGTTGAGCACGATAATGGCGTAACCGCCTATATTCCACAAGACGAAGCACAAAAAATTACATTATCCGATTGTCTTGCCATTCCTTTTGATGATGTAACCGTTTCGGCTACTGTTGAGGAAATTGAGGGACAAAATTGGAACGCAGTTTGGGAAGCGCAATTTCAACCCATTACGGTGGGGGACTGGACCGTTCGAGCATCTTTTCACGAGCCTACAAAAACCCCTCACGAACTTATCATTGACCCCCAAATGTCTTTTGGAACGGGGCATCACGCTACCACGCAATTGATGCTTGCGCAAGTATTGGAGTTGCCGTGCAAAAATGCTGCTGTTTTGGATGTAGGTACGGGAACGGGAGTATTGGCAATATTGGCTAAAAAGCGGGGTGCAACCCCAGTGATGGGAACAGATATTGAAGATTGGTGCGTGGAAAATGCGCAAGAAAACGCATCCAAAAATAGCATATCAGATATATCTTTTAGCACCAATACGCTTGATAAAGTTGACGTCAAATTTGATATAATCCTAGCCAATATCAACCGCAATGTATTGATTATGCATCTTCCCGAATATGCTAAAAAACTGAATACAAACGGGGTTTTATTGCTGTCGGGATTTCATGAGGACGATGCTGAAGTTCTTACAGATTTGGCACAAACACACGGATTGCGTTTTGAAGGGAAGACCGAAAAAATGGGTTGGATTTGTCTAAAATTTTTACTTTAGTACAAATGTTACGATTTGGTCAAACGGAAGAACAAGAGCAGCCGCAGCACGATTTGGCAGTGGAACCCTCGCGGTTGCATGAAATCATTTTATTTAATGATGATGTTAATACCTTCGACCACGTAATCAAAACACTGATTGAGGTTTGTGAGCACACCCCTGAGCAAGCCGAACAGTGTGCCCTGATTGTGCATTACAAAGGAAAATGTTCGGTGAAGCGGGGTTCCTATGACGAATTGGAGCCTAAATGTATTCGTCTTCTTGCTGCTGGGCTTAGCGCGGAGATTGTGTAGTGTACATGCTGCGCAATTCGTACATTAGCCTAAAAATTGATTATGCGTTTAATTTATGTGTTCTTCTTGACAGCGACAATAAGTTGCGCTCAAACAACAGCTATGAAAAATTCGATACACACCTTTACCGTTGAGGATATTAACGGAAATTCCTTTGACCTTTCTTCTTTAAAAGGCAAAAAAGTGATGCTGGTAAACACGGCTTCAAAATGTGGGCTTACACCACAATACGAAAAATTGGAAGCCCTTTATCAACAATACAAAGATCAAAATTTCGTAATAATAGGCTTTCCTGCTAACAATTTTATGTGGCAAGAACCTGGCACCAACGATGAAATCAAAACATTTTGCCAAAAAAATTATGGGGTTTCTTTCCCGATGATGGCGAAAATTAGCGTTAAAGGGAAAAACCAACATCCATTGTACGCTTTCCTTACGCAAAAGGCAAAAAATGGTGTTGTGGACAGTTCGGTAAAATGGAATTTTCAGAAATATTTGATTGATGAAAATGGGGTATTGGTTGATGTTATTGCACCACGTACCCAACCCGATGACATTAAAGTTTTAACTTGGATTAAAGGATAAATGAAGGTTGATATTTTAGCGATTGGTGCGCATCCGGATGATGTAGAGTTGTCCTGTGCCGGCACTCTAGCCAAAGAAATTGCCAGTGGCAAATCCGTTGCCATTATTGATTTGACTAGGGGAGAGTTGGGTACACGTGGAAGTGCGTCGCTTCGCGATAAAGAAGCGCAAAAAGCTGCGGATATTTTAGGCGTATCTGCTCGATATAACCTTGGTTTTGCTGATGGTTTTTTTCAAAATAATCGTGCGCATCAAGAAAAGCTAATCACCTATATCCGTCACTTGCAACCCGAAATGGTGTTGTGCAATGCTGTTGAAGACAGGCACCCCGATCACGGAAGGGCTGCGCAGTTGGTTGCTGAAAGTTGTTTTTTGAGTGGATTACAAAAAGTTGAAACGACTTTTGAAGGTAAAAACCAAACAGCTTGGCGTCCAAAACAACTCTATCACTATGTCCAGTGGAACAATACTACTCCAGATATTGTGGTCGATATTAGCGGTTTTATGGAACTAAAGTTAGGTGCTGTTATGGCGTATGACTCCCAATTTTATAAACCCAACAGCGCAGAACCCGAAACGCCCATCAGTACGCAGAATTTTTTAGATAGTATTAAATATCGTGCTGCCGATTTGGGACGCCTTATTGGCGTTGATCATGCTGAGGGTTTCACCTCAAGTCGATTACTAGGGGCAAACTTGCTTAGCGATTTGCTATAATTCCTTTTTTGAATTTGTAAAAACGTAGTACATTTGCAGCCTACAAAATGGTGGTTGTAGCTCAGTTGGTTAGAGCGCTAGATTGTGGTTCTAGAGGTCGCCGGTTCGAGACCGGTCTTCCACCCAGCAAAACCCTTCGAGAAATCGAGGGGTTTTTTCTTTTTTCAACGGCTATTTCCAAGTTTCTTTATCAACTATATAACTGTTCATAAAGAATAATAGCACATAATAGCACGTAAGCAATGGCAGGTAAAATATCTGAGATGTTGTCTCTAATTTGGATTCTCACAAGAATTGCAACAAGCATCATGGTAATGATAAAAAAGGTGCTTAAAATTACGGCTATGTCAAATTCAAATCCAACAAGTAATCCAAGACCACCAATACACTGACACACACCTATTGTCTTGCGCTTGTCTGCGAGTCCCCATCGTTTAAATTCACGAATCATTCTTTTTGAAATAAAGGAATTGATTCCATACACGACAAAGGATATTCCAGTAAAAGCGGTAATAAAAGTTATTGGCTCCATTAACTAGATCAAACCATAGTTAAAAGCAGCAATAAATAATGACATCAATAGAAATACCAAAGAAGGAAGACGTTGAATAAAAGGATTTTTAACCCTTAGGTGGCTAAACTGTGCACCTAACATAAAAAATGCCATTCCTAGTGCGGCATAAAGTGTTATTTCGTTGTAGCATAGCCACAAAATTAGGAGTGTTGAAATGGACAGTTTGGCTGCCCCAACAAAATTTCTAAATACATCGGAATAACCAAACTGTTTAAATTCAGCGATTACGTTGTGAAATCTAAAAATCCATACAAAATATACCGAAACCGCTACCACGATTTGAAAAAATAAAGAAATGTGTTCCATTGAAGTTTTTTCTAAAGTTACAAAATATATATATACCCAAATTCGAGATCTGTCTTCCACCCAATAAAAAACCCTCTAATTTTCGAGGGTTTTTTAA
>CAZSSZ010000127.1:0-4549 GCA_964609755.1 uncultured Flavobacteriaceae bacterium
CCCATAGGGTTGATGCCCAAAATGGAAGCACATGAAAAAGGGGTGTTACACCGTGCCTTTTCGGTATTTATCCTCAACGATGCTGGTGAGCTTATGTTGCAGCAACGTGCGCTGCACAAATACCATTCCCCCGGGTTGTGGACAAACACCTGTTGCAGTCATCAACGTGATGGCGAAACCAATATCGCTGCCGGTAAACGCCGTTTGAAAGAAGAAATGGGCTTTCAAGCAGAATTGCAAGAAGTTACCTCTTTTATTTACAAAGCCCCTTTTGACAATGGTCTTACCGAACATGAGTTAGATCATATTATGATTGGGCAATACAACGACGCACCCAACATCAATCCCGATGAAGTTGCCCATTGGAAATGGATGCCCATTGATGCGGTTCGTGAGGATATTAACCAACACCCTGAAAACTATACCGTTTGGTTTATCATTATCTTTGAGCAATTCTATGAGAAAATAAAATTGCTATGAATAAAGTAACCGTAAGCCGAAAGGCACACTTTAATGCGGCACATCGTCTGTACCGAAAGGATTGGTCTGATGCTCAAAACGAAGCCGTTTTTGATAAGTGCAGCAATCCGTATTTCCACGGACACAACTACGAACTTATTGTATCGGTAACCGGAGAAATTGATACCGAAACGGGTTATGTAATGGATATGAAAGTGCTTAAAGATTTGATTAAAGCCCACATCGAAGATGCCTTTGATCATAAAAACCTCAACGAACAGGTGCCCGAATTTGCTTCGCTGATTCCTACTGCCGAAAATATTTCGGTTGTGATTTGGGAAAAGTTAAGACCTTACATTGATATGAAAAACGATTTATCCATAACTTTGTATGAAACCCCCAGAAACTACGTGCAGTTTTCGGGCGCTAAATAAAATATATTCTTATGGCAACAATTCGCGATTTAAAAAAAGACATCAACCATGTATTGGGTGAGATTATTGAAATGACACTCGATTGGGAAAAAGCCAACCCCGAGGCAGACAGAAAAGCTTCTGCTGCTATTGTCGATGAAGCCATCACTGCTTACGACGCGTTTAGTGTCAAGATCAATCAGAAGGAAGTTGAGAACAAAAAAGCACACTTTCGTGCCATTCAAGATGATCTTGCCGAAAAAGGCAATGCCTTGATTGAAAAACTCAACGCGCTGTAAGTACTTTTCTAAAGGTAAGGTTGATGCGCGGACCCACATCCCGTGCGGTTTTGGCAACTTGATGTTTCCAAAAATGCTGTGTGCTGCCTTCCATTAGCAGTAAGCTACCGTGCGCTAACGCAAATTTTAAGCGTTGCGATTTGTCGGTTTTGTGTTTTAGATGAAAGTAGCGTTCAGCACCCAAACTCACCGAAGCAATTACAGGATTTTCCCCTAATTCGGGCTCGTCGTCGGCGTGCCAACCGTTGCTGTCTTTGCCATCGCGATACAGGTTAAGCAAAACCGTAGTAAAGGGCTAATCTGAAAATGATTTTAGTTTTTTTTCTATCTCAAGCAATGTGTCATTCATGGGGTTGGGTTGCATCACAATGCCCGAGTAGCCGTAGGGGTCGGTGGTGTGCCCATGCAATGAGGTCATGCGAGGTTGCGGGTAGGTTTTTCCAAAAATGGTGATGGGATCGTTGCGCCAAGGGGTAGAAGCCTGCAGCGTTTTAAAATAGGCATCCGCCTCTGTATTGCTTAAAAAATTAGGGTAGTAACGAATGACCGCATCGGGAAGTTCGGGGGCAAACACATCAAACAACGATGCCATTAGGTTTTCTTTTGTTGGTTTCGCTTTTTAATGGTTTCCTCTTTGTAGTGCAGAAAGAGTGTGTTTACAAAGCCCAAAATAAGCGCCACTCCAATGATGATGTATGCCATGGTAAAGAGCTTACCCAAATCGGTTTGCGGAGAAAAATCGCCGTAGCCAATTGTCGTGAGCGTAATCACCGAAAAGTAAAGCGAGTCCAGCCATGACCAACCCTCAATAAGGCGGTAAGCAACTGTGCCTATTGCCAAAAAAAAGTTGGTGGCAAAAATTAACGCGCGATAGGCAGGGTCGCGCCAAAACGAAATCAGGGTACGCCAGAAAAATAGCATGGTGTGTGATTTTGTTAAAAATACAAAAAATTCCCTCAACCACAGTTGAGGGATTTAATTCCGTGCCCTTCGGCAAAGCTCAGGGCACTGCGTTTATTATAGGAATCAAATTACAAGAGCTTTAAAACCTATTCTATATGCAACAACGAAGATTTTTCCGAAATAGCATACGCCGAGCGTAAGTGCGTTTTGCAAAGCAAAAAAGAGCATGAAGCGAAGTGTGGATGCGGTTTTGTGGAACACAAAAATTTCATATAAAATCTTCTTGAACTTTTGGTTCGTTTTGTTTCAAGACAAAATGAACAAATCATGGATTATGAACTACATAATCTTTAATGTCCTATTTTATCATCTCAAAGCTGCGCTGAATAAAGGCGGTAAGCTCTTCACCCTTAAGCAGTGATTGCGACAACCGCGCCAAGTCTAGCGACTGCTTTATCAGACGCTCTTGCTTCTTTTTGGTTTTGGTTTCCAAAATCTGACTTACCAAGGGGTGATTGACATTTACCACCAACTGATACATTTCTGGAAAACCACCGCCAAACATACCACCACCACCGGTTTGCTGCATTTCTTTCATACGTCGCATAAATTCGGGTTGCGTAATCATAAAGGGAGCGGCTTCGCTGTCCATGGCTTCTAGTTGAACCGTGTATTGTTCTTTAGGTACCACGGCCTCAACGAGCGGTTTTAGCGTTTCTTTTTGCGCGTCTGACAGCTTTGATACTTGCGGCTCGTCTTTGGCAATCAGCTTATCAATATGATCGGCGTCTACGCGAACAAAACCGAGTTTGTCGTCTTCTTGCTCCAGCTTTTGCAACAAGTGTCCTATGATGGGGGAGTCTAACAACAGTACCGTGTAGCCCTTGTCTTTTGCTGCCTGAATGTAGGCGTGTTGTTCCTCCACATTTGCTGCATAGAGTTGAATGAGTTTCCCTTCTTTGTCGGTTTGCGCATCTTTGGTTTGTTCCTTTAGCTCGTCAAGTGTTAGATACGTGCCATCGGTAGTAGGGAAGAGGTTAAACTTCTTTGCCTTGTCGTAAAACTTCTCCTCCGATAACATTCCGTACTCTATCACCACCTTGATATCGTTCCATTTTTGTTCTAAGTTTTCACGCTCGTTTTTGAAAATGGATTGCAGTTTGTCGGCAACTTTTTTGGTAATGTAATTGCTGATTTTTTTAACAGCGCCGTCTGCCTGAAGGTAACTTCTCGATACGTTGAGTGGAATGTCTGGCGAGTCGATTACCCCGCGCAACATGGTCAAAAACTCAGGGACAATACCTTCAACATTATCGGTTACAAATACTTGATTTTGATAGAGTTGGATACGGTCTTTTTGAATGTTTAGCTCGTTGTTGAGCTTTGGGAAATACAAAATTCCGGTTAGTGCAAACGGATAGTCTACATTGAGGTGAATGTGAAACAACGGCTCTTCGAACTGCATCGGGTACAACTCACGATAAAATGCTTTGTAGTCCTCTTCTTTAAGATCAGCGGGCTTTTTTGTCCACGCTGGAGTGGGATTGTTGATGATGTTATCAACTGTTTCTTTGATTTCTTTTTTGTCATCGCCTTCGCCCTCTTCGCGTGTTTCTTCTCGCGTCCCAAACTTGATGGGGATGGGCATAAATTTGTTGTACTTGGTGAGCAATTCACGAATGCGAGCTTCTTCCAAAAATTCGTCTGACTCGCTGTCGATGTGCAAAATAATTTCTGTACCCCGCTCCTTTTTATCGTGTTCCACAAGGGTGTATTCGGGTGAGCCGTCACAGGTCCAATGTGCAGCAGGGGCATCTTTGTGTGATTTGGTAATAATTTCGACCTGTTTGGCAACCATAAATGCGGAGTAAAATCCTAAACCAAAATGCCCGATGATTCCACTGTCTTTAGCACTGTCTTTGTACTGATTGATAAATTCTTCAGCACCAGAAAAAGCTACTTCGTTGATGTACTTGCCGACCTCTTCGGCCGTCATGCCCAGTCCTTGGTCAATCACATGAAGGGTACGCTTTTCTTTGTCAACTTTAATTTCAATTTGTGGATTGTCGTATTCCACTTTTGCTTCACCAATATTGGTAAGGTGTTTCAATTTTAGGGTTGCGTCTGTGGCGTTTGAAACCAACTCACGCAAGAAAATCTCGTGGTCACTGTACAAGAATTTTTTGATTAATGGGAAGATATTCTCTACGGCAACATTTATTTTTCCTGAAGACATATTTTTATTTTTATCTGTGCCCTTCAAAAAAAATACCAAACACCCAAGTATGACATCTTGGCACAAAAAAATTTTGTTTAAATATTTTGTTTGTTTGTTAAACATTATTATATTTGTAGAGTAATCAGTCAACAAAATGTTGCGGAGAAAATTGCTATGAAACTCTATTGATTACACACACTCCTTTTATTGGTTTGTTTAATTTTGGTTAAGTTGTTCGAAGGTGCATCGTGGTTGTT
>CAZSSZ010000128.1:0-4508 GCA_964609755.1 uncultured Flavobacteriaceae bacterium
TATCCTGCATATCTCTGGCAGGATGGTGTTCGGGCAAATTAAGTGCCGTAAAGTTGTGCCAGTCGTCCTCTACTTCTGGACCCGACGAAAGCCCATAGCCAATGCGGCCAAACACATCTATAACCTTGTCACGAACAATACTAATGGGGTGGCGTGCTCCCAAAGGCATCGGCTGTCCAGGGCGCGTAACATCTTCAATAGCACGCTTGGCATTCCCTTGACTCCCCAAAGTCGCTTGCAATTCATTAACCTTATTTTGGGCGTCGGTTTTAAGTTGATTTAGGAGTTGTCCGTATTCCTTTTTTTGTTCGTTGGGAACATTTCTAAAGTCGGCAAAGAGTTTTGTAATATGCCCTTTTTTACCCAAATACGCTATGCGGAACTGTTCCACATCCTCGGCAGTAGTTGCCGAAAACGCCGCTACATCGCTGATATGTGCTTTGATGCTATCTATCATAAGGGCAAAAATACACATTCCACTCGTAGTAACGTCAACCGCAACAAATCTATGCGTACATTTGTGCTATGCCGCTTAATTTTATCGACATTGCTGTGGTGTGTTTGCTTTTCTACGGACTTATTCGTGGAGCATTCCGAGGGTTTTTTGTCGAAATAGCCTCACTACTGGCTTTGGTATTGGGTGTTTTTGGTGCGCTACACTTTTCTAGTTTTACGGCAAGTCTTTTGTCAAATTACCTCGACTGGGAATACCTCCCATTGTTGGCGTTTGCACTCACTTTTGTGGGGATTATCATTGGCGTTTCATGGGTTGGAAAATTACTTACCAAACTGGCAAAAGTCATTTTGTTAGGGTTTCTAAACCGCTTGTTGGGTGCGCTTTTTGGGATGTGTAAATGGCTGGTTATTTGTGGAGTATTGATTTGGATTTTGGGTCAAGTCAACACTTTTTTTCCGTTTCTCCCCGAAGAACTTATCAAAGAATCGTTGTTTTTTGAACAGTTGCAAGGCCTCGGGGCATATCTGTTTGAACAAATCAATACCGAAAAAATCCTACTAGATGAGGTGCCTCCTATTCTGCAGGAAAGCTAATCTGTTGAATACTGCTTTGAGGCATCCAACCCACCGCGCCGTTTGTCAATCGGACTTTCACCCAATCTTCCACAAATTCCTGAACAAAAACTTTGGTGCCCTCATGAAGCGAAAGCAATACTTCGGAACGTAAATTGGGCTCGGCTCTAAACGATTCTTCTTGTGCAAAAACTATTGCTGGGCGTGTGCGCTGTAACGTATTTTTTTGCTGAAGCGCAAACAACAATGCCAACACTGCGCATAGTATCGACAATACAAGCCCACTAAAAAAGAGGCGTTTACTTGCGCTGTAGGCTGTTTTTAGGTAAAAGAAAAAAAACAGTGCTGCCAGCCAAGAACCTACTACTACAACCATACTCCATCCACGAACAGAGGTCAAAAACAATAGCTTGTCGGTTGCCTTTTTTATATCACTTTCAGGCAAGGGCGAGAACCTATCAAGTGTCATGTTTTGGGCAAATATCAAGTTGTTGAGTACTTGCGCATTGTCGGGGTCAAGCAACAGGGCTTTTTCGTAATTCAAAATACTGGGCGCCACCGCATTGCGCTTGTAGTGCGCATTTGCCAAATTAAAATACAATTCCGCTGAATGTATCCCTTGCGATGCAATAGAGTCATAATACGAAATCGCACGACTGTAATCCCCTTGATTGTAGGCGCTATTTCCCTCTCGGAACAAATCCTCGGGCGACTGCCCAAAGCCTATAAAGAACCCCAAAAGTGCAATAAGTGAAATCCGTTTCATAGCTATAATTGTTTATCCATTTGGGTTATGGCTGCTACAGCGGTAGCATAATCTTGCTCCATGCTGCTTCTTGAGCTTGGTGTGTAGCGGGCAAACTCACAATTCGTCAATACACGAATGAACAAGGCTACCGTTTGCGCATCTACGCCTTTTTCAGTGAGCAATGCTTCCATTTTTTCTTTACTGAAGTCCGAGGTTTGTATGTGCAAACGGGCTTTCACATAGTTGTGCAAGGCTGCTTCGAGAGCAACATAAAAATCTGCCGAATCTGCCATGCTGCGTTTTGCCTTACCCAAATATTTTTTGACTAATCGTGCATTGTGGCGTTGTGCCACTAGTGTCGCATCGGGTTTGCGCTTGCGTAGCATTGCATACAGCACTACCAAGACTATGGGCAACAACAATAAAACATAGAACCACTTGCTTCCCAAAAAGGGTTGTTGAGTTATAGCCGTAAAGTTGGTGCGTTGCGCAATAAATTGAAATGCATTTGAGGGATTTGGCACATCGGAAGTAGCGGGATTTGGTGTGTTTGATACTGTCCCACGAGCCTTTGGTCCTTCAATAACATCAATGATAATTTCTTCGGAATTTAGGGTTTTATACGCTTTTGCCTTCGGGTCAAAATAGGAAAATGCCACTGAGGGAATAGGATATTTCCCTTGATACTGCGGGACTAGCGTGTAGGTGTTTTTAATGGAGCCTCCCATCCCCGATAGGGTTGTGTTTACCTGCTCTTCATATTCGGGGTCGTACCTTTCCAAAGCACTTGGTGTGACAAGTTCGGGCAAGGAAAAAAGTTTTAAATTTCCTTTTCCTTTTACCGCCACAGTAGCTTGTAAGGACTCAGAAGCATTCAAGGTGTTTTTTGAGGTTTTTACTTCCAACTCAAATGCGCCTACCGCCCCGTTAAAATTGGTGGGTTTTCCTTCTTCTGGAAAAGGCAATACTGTAAGGGTGCGTTTCCCAGCAGTGATGGTGCGTGATACTTGGGTGTAAATCTGGTTGCCAAAAAAGTCACGGCGGTTGGTGGGAACGTCTAGTTGCACATCTAGCGTAAGCGGTGCAATAGGTAATTTTCCAGCACGTTGGGGGTATAATACCGTTTGTTGCCACGCCACAAAATTATACTGCTTGCCTTTGTACATTTCACGGTCAATGGTGCGACGCGAGGGAATATCCTGCGACCAAAAGTCTTTGTACTCCGGCATATCTATGGGGCTAACATCTGAGGGACGCACATTCCCGCCAAAATAGAGCTTGTACACCACCGTTACCGGTTCGTTGATATACACCTTGCTTTTTGATAACTCGGCTACCAAATGCAAATTCTGTGAAGCAATATAATTTGGGTCGTTGGGGTTTTTGGGCAGTTCCACAGCATCTTTGACCTGAATGTTTACCGGGCTGGTTTTATAGACATCGCCGTCAATTTCTATAGCCGCCTGACCAATAACCACAACGCCTTTTTTAAGGGGTGTGAGCAGATAGGTATAGCTTTTGGAAAACGAACGTTGCCCGTTAATAAACATATTACTCACCGATTGGCTAGGTCCGGCTACCACCCGAAAGCCTTCGAAAGAGGGCGGACGAAAGTTGTCCCCGTCTTTGTTCATGGTAAACTCCACACGGAGGCGCTCGTTGATGCCCAGTTCGTTTTTACTTACCGTAGCTTCAAACGTAACCTGTGCCATAAGCCCCGGGGAAACCGCCAGGATAAACAATACACACAATGCCCATGTTTTGTTCATTACCAGTCTTTTTTACTTTTTGAGCCCGCAGGTTTTACCTTTTTGGCGTTCACTTTATCTTGTACCTTTTTCTCTTCGTTATTCATGGCTTCTAACAAGTTTTGCACTTGCTGAGGTGATAGCTGTGTGGGCTGTCCTTGGGGTTGCTGCTGTTCCTTTTCTTTGTCGCCCTGTTGGTCTTGATTTTTTTCGTCAGATTCTTTTTGGTCGCTTTTGTTTTCACCATCATCAGCATCACTTTCTTGGTCTTTGTCTTTGTCCCCTTTTTGGTCTTGGTCTTTGTCGCCCTCCTTATCTTGATTTTGATCGTTTTGCTGATCCTGATTGTCCTGCTGGTCTTGGTTGTCCTGTTGGTCGTCGTTTTGGTCTTGATTTTGATTATCGTCTTCCAACATTTTTTTAGCTAATGCGTAATTGTAACGTGTTTCGTCATCGTTGGGATTGTTGCGCAGCGCATTTTTATATGCCTCCACAGCCCCTTTGTAATCTTTTGCTTGCATCAGCGCATTCCCAATATTGTGAAAGGTGCGGTGCTTGTTTGGGCGTTCAGTGGTGGTTTTTGTTACATCGGCATAGGCGCGAAGTGCCTCCTCCACATAATTATCTTGTTGCAACGTAGCCCCCATATTGTACTGGGCAATGTCCTTTCTCTCGCCAGTAGCCAAGGCACGACGGTAGTTTTTTTCTGCCTCAGTGCTATTCGAAGCATCAAAGGCTTCGTTCCCATCATAGATAAAATTATCTGCCTGTTGAATCCGCGCGGCATCTTGCGCAGCCACAACCAGCGGCAACCAAAAAACAAGACATACAAACTTACGCATCATGGAATAGGTTTAGTTTTTTTATCCATTGGGTTCTTCTGTAAAATAAAAACAAATCCAGGACAATTAAAAATAAGCCAATCCCCAAAAACCATTGGAATTGGTCTTTAAATTTAACAAATTGTTTGGCTTCAAACTCTT
>CAZSSZ010000129.1:0-4502 GCA_964609755.1 uncultured Flavobacteriaceae bacterium
ATGGCACAACACGCCCAAAAACCTTTGGATGTGCATTTGATGATTGTTGACCCCGACCGCTACATTCAAACTTTTGCAGATTTGGGTGCTGCTGTACTTACCGTTCATGCCGAAGCTTGTACACACCTTCACCGCACAGTACAAGCTATAAAAGCTGCGGGCATGCAAGCTGGCGTAGCACTAAATCCACATACTTCCATATCGGTATTGGAAGACATTATTTCGGACTTAGATTTGGTTTGCGTCATGAGCGTAAATCCAGGGTTTGGCGGGCAAAAATTTATAGAAAATACTTACGATAAAGTACGTCGATTACGTGCGCTTTCCAACGCCAAAAAAGCAGCTGTACGAATTGAAATTGATGGAGGTGTTACTTCTAAAAATGCTGCTGAACTGGTTCAAGCCGGTGCTGATGTTTTAGTAGCAGGTAGTTTTGTGTTTTCTGCTGAAAATCCTACCCAAACAATTAAAGACTTGCATCGTATTGCGAATGCATAATTCATAGGTAAAGATTTATTTTCTTACTTTTAGGAAATCAAATCTTTATTATGAAAACTTTACAATACGTCTTTCTTGTAATAACCGTTTTATTTTTTGGGTGTAAAACCAACGTGCTAACGGGTAAGAAAACACTTAATTTTTTTGGAAACAATCAATTGTTTGCCATGTCGTTGCAGCAATACCAATCCTTTTTAGATGAAAATGAGGTGGTAACCAACACCAAAGAAGCCGATTTGGTGAAAGATATTGGGAAAGATATTGCGCGCGCAGCGCAAATTTATTTTAACTACAAAGGGCAACCCAATATGTTGGATGGCTACAATTGGGAATACAATTTGGTCAATAGCGACCAAGTAAACGCATGGTGTATGCCCGGAGGTAAAATTGTGTTTTATACCGGAATTATGCCCATTGCAGACAATCCGGATGGCATAGCTGCCATTATGGGGCACGAAGTGGCACACGCCCTTGCCGACCATGGCGCTCAGCGCATGAGCCTTGGCATTGTTCAACAAGTTGGAGGTATTGTTACCGCCGAAGCCACCAAAAATCAAGATGCGCGAAAGCGACAACAAATTATGATGGCGTATGGCGTTGGCACCACTTTAGGGGGTATGCTCCCTTTTAGTCGTAAGCATGAGTCTGAGGCTGATAAAATCGGGTTAGAACTTATGACTATTGCTGGTTATAATCCGGAGGAAGCACCAGAGCTTTGGAAGCGCATGAAGGCGCAATCCAAAGGAGGAACGCCCGAATTTCTTAGTACCCACCCCAGCGAAGAACGTCGTATTGCCAACCTAAAAAGTTGGATTCCTGGAGCAAGAGCCTTGGCAGATGAAATTAAAATTACTTCAAGTACAAACTAATAAAAATGAAATTATTATGAGAACGCTAGTTTTATGTTTTACTACCCTATTGATTGCTGGGTGTAATCAACCCACGCACGAAGCGCAACTCCACGAGCTGATGGAGTCCTACCACGAGAAATCGTTAGAAATGAACCCGCTAAATGCAACCTTTCAGGGCGATGCACGCTACAACGATTACCTGCCCAATTACCTTTCAGATGAGGTGATGGCGGAGCAAAAAGCATTTTATACCGAGACGCTCGATGCGCTAAATGCCATTGATGGCAAAAAACTAAATGAAAAGGATAAGCTGAGTAAAAAAATTCTGCGCTGGGAATGCGAAACCGCTTTGATGGGCATGGAATTTCCGTCAGAACTGCTACCGATAGACCAAATGTGGAGTTTACAGCTTACTATGGGGCAATTGGCTGCCGGGTCAAGTGCCCAACCCTTTAAGACTGTTGAAGATTACACAAACTGGCTTTCTAGAGTAGACGATTATGTGGCATGGCTGGCAAGTGCTAAGTTGCGTATGAAGGAAGGAATTGCTCAGGAAGTGGTGCTACCAAAATCGTTGATTCGAAAAGTGGTGCCCCAACTAAAAGCCATCACTGAACCCGATTTGGACAAAAATATTTTTTATACCCCCGCCAAAAATTTTCCCAAAGAATTTACAGCAACGCAAAAAGACAGCCTTTCAGCAGCCTATGCGAATATGGTAACGAACAAAATTATTCCTGCCTATCAAGCCTTGGCAGATTTTATGGAAACCACCTATTTGGAAGCAGGACGCAACAGTAGCGGTTTTGGCGCCTATTTGTTTGGAGAAGACTATTACGACTATGCGATTCGGTTGTACACCACTACGGATATGACTGCCGATGAAATTCATAATCTTGGGTTGTCTGAAGTGGCGCGTTTGCGCAGCGAAATGGAGCGCATCAAAGAGCAAGTGGGCTTTTCAGGAGATTTGAATGCCTTTTTTGAGCATGTGCGTACATTACCAAAGATGATGCCCTTTGAAGACCCTCAGCAGGTTATTGATAACTTTAACGCCATTCATGAGAAAATGAAAGCCAAAGTGGATGCGCTTTTTGAATTGCAACCCAAAACACCATTTGAGGTGCGCAGAGTAGAAGCCTTTAGAGAAAAATCTGCTGCGGCACATTACAATCCGGGCTCGCTAGACGGCACTCGTCCGGGCGTGTTTTATGTCCCCATTCCAAATGTAAAAGCATACAATGTTTTCTCTGACGAGGATTTGTTTTTGCACGAAGCCATTCCAGGGCATCACTTTCAGATTTCGTTGCAACAAGAAAACACCAACCTCCCCGATTTTAGAAAAACGCTTTGGTACAGTGCCTACGGCGAGGGCTGGGCGTTGTATTGCGAATCGTTGGGACCAGAACTTGGGTTGTATGACGACCCTTACCAATATTTTGGAATGCTTAGTGCTGAAATGCACCGCGCTATTAGGCTGGTGGTAGATACAGGTATTCACACCAAAGGCTGGACGCGCGAGCAAGCCATTGCCTATTCGTTGGCCAACGAAGCCGAACCCGAATACGCCATTATTTCTGAAATTGAGCGTTATATGGCAAACCCCGGGCAGGCGTTGTCGTACAAAATTGGGCAGCTAAAAATTAGGGAATTACGTGCCCTAGCGGAACAAGAACTTGGCGATGCGTTTGATATCAGAGCCTTTCACCGCATTGTGTTGGAATCTGGGTGTATTCCATTGGCGCTACTGGAAGATAAAGTTAACGCTTGGATAACAGATATACAAAAATCCTAAATGTTGTGCTAATAGGGATTTTTACAGCTTATGATTGGTAAAATTCCCATTTTGGGAATTTATCTATCTTTGTAACGAAATTGTTTTGAGAATACTGGTCAAACGTACATTGCGAGAGTTTTGGGAAAAACACCCGGAAAGCGAGCAGCAATTACTTGCTTGGTATAGCGAGGCATTAAAAGCCACGTGGGACACTCCAAATGACATTAAAGCTATGTATGCATCGGCGAGTATTTTAAAAAACAGTAGAGTGGTATTTAATATCTGTGGGAATAAATATCGCTTGGTTGTAGAAATTAATTACAACAGAAAATGGATTTTTATTCGATTTATTGGAACACATAAATCATACGATAAAATTGATGTAGACACCGTATAAGATGAATATAAAAGTAATTAAGTCAGAATCGGATTATCAAAATGCAATAAAACGGATGGAAAAGATTTTTCATGCTGAAGAAAACACACCCGAGGGTGATGAAGCAGAAGTGTTGAGTATTTTGATAGAAAAGTATGAAGATGAGCACTTTGCCATTGGCATGCCCGACCCTATTGAGGCTATTAAATTTCGCATGGAACAAATGAACATGAACCAAAAAGATTTGTCGCAAATCATTGGTTTTGCAGGCAGAACAAGTGAAGTATTAAACAAAAAAAGAAAACTAACGCTTGCAATGGTTCGAAAACTAAGTACGCACCTTAACGTACCCACAGAGGTTTTGGTACAAGAATATTAATACTGATGTAACAACCGAATCCGTATTTTAGCATCCAAAAACAACACACCATGATTTTAGTTACGGGAGGTTTAGGGTTTATCGGTTCGCACACTGTGGTTGCCCTACAAGAAAAGGGGCATAATGTGCTTATTGTTGACGATTTGTCCAATTCTTCTGTTGACGTGCTAGACGGCATAGAAACCGCAAGTGGTATTCGCCCAGCATTTGCAGAACTCAACTTACAAGATACCACAGCATTGGCTTCGCTTTTTGAAAAACACACCATTACGGGTATAATCCACTTTGCCGCCTTTAAGGCAGTGGGCGAAAGCGTACAAAAGCCTGTTGCCTATTACCAAAACAATTTGGGTTCATTGCTAAATTTACTAGCAGAAGTAGAAAAAGCCGAAACGCCCATTCCGTTTATTTTTAGCTCGTCTTGCACCGTTTATGGCGAAGCCGAAGAATTGCCCATAACCGAAAATGCACCCGTACAGCCTGCTATATCTCCTTATGGAAACACCAAGCAAATTGGCGAAGAAATTTTGTTGGATACCGTAAACGCCATTCCTAATTTTAGGGTGATTGCGTTGCGTTACTTTAACCCTATTGGGGCGCATTCGTCTATTGCCATTGGCG
>CAZSSZ010000130.1:0-4415 GCA_964609755.1 uncultured Flavobacteriaceae bacterium
CAACGATTGTTGAGGTTTTGTGCGGGTGAAGGGACTCGAACCCCCAAGCCGTGAAGCACTAGATCCTAAGTCTAGCGTGTCTACCAATTTCACCACACCCGCAAGTGGAGCGCAAATATACGTATGTTTCCCAAATTTGAGAACCCCTTTTATCAAGAACAACAATTTTATACCTTCGTGGAAAATTCTACCCATGAACAACATTAAAAACTACATCGAAAAGCATCAATATCGCTTTTTGGAGGAGCTATTTCATCTTATCCGAATTCCTTCCATAAGTGCCGATACCGCTTATGCATCCCATATGCAAAATGCTGCCCAAGCTGTTGCGGATGCACTCTCGGCTGCTGGATGCGCCCACACCGAATTGTGCCCCACCAAAGGCTACCCCATCGTTTATGCCGAAAAAATTATTGACCCCAAATTGCCAACCGTTTTGGTCTATGGGCATTATGACGTACAACCTCCCGACCCTTTAGATCTTTGGGAAACACCACCGTTTGAACCCGAAATTCGCAAAACCGACCTCCACCCCAACGGTGCCATTTTTGCGCGGGGAGCCTGCGACGACAAAGGACAGCTATTTATGCACATTAAAGCACTAGAAGTATTGGAGCAAAATGGTGGTTTGCCCTGTAACATCAAGTTTATGATTGAAGGCGAAGAGGAAGTGGGAAGTGACAACCTAGAAGATTTTGTTCGTGCCAATACCCAAAAACTCAAAAACGATGTGATTTTGATTTCCGATACCGGGATGCTGGCAAACGATATCCCTTCCATAACAACCGGATTGCGCGGGTTGAGCTATGTTCAAGTAGAAGTTACCGGTCCTAATCGGGATTTGCATTCAGGGCTTTACGGCGGAGCCGTTGCCAACCCCATTAACATCCTAACTCAGATGATTGCGAAACTTCACGACGAAAATAACCAGATTACCATTCCAGGATTTTACGACAAGGTTGAAGTGGTTAGCGATGCTGAACGTACCAAAATGGGTGAGATTCCTTTCTCTTTAGAAGCCTATAAAAAAGCACTGGACATTGAGGTGGTTCATGGTGAAAAAGGCTACACCACACTGGAACGAAAATCCATTCGCCCAACGCTTGACGTAAACGGTATTTGGGGCGGATATACTGGCGAAGGTGCCAAAACCGTTATTCCAAGTAAGGCATATGCAAAAATTTCAATGCGGTTGGTGCCTAACCAAAAATCGGAAGAAATCACCGCGTTATTTGCTAAACACTTTAGCGCGCTTGCGCCTAAAGGAGTCACAGTAAAAGTAACGCCACACCATGGAGGTGAAGCCTATGTCATGTATCCCGACGGACTGGAATTTCAGGCGGCGAGTAAAGCCTACCTCGAAACTTTTGGCAAAGCTCCATTTCCTGTGCGTGATGGGGGCAGTATTCCCATTGTAGCCCTTTTTGAAGAAACGCTGCAAAGCAAGACGGTACTCATGGGCTTTGGGCTCGACAGCGATGCCATCCACTCACCCAACGAACATTTTGGCGTGTTTAACTTCTTAAAGGGAATTGAAACCATTCCGCATTTTTATCATCACTTTACAGCGATGTATCAAGCAAATCAATAAGGAATAAATCGGCAGCAATGCCATCGGCTAAAAATGCCCCGCTACGGGTCGTTTTTAGGGCGTTGTTTTCAATGCAAAGCAGCTTTTCATCTATAAATCGCTGTGCCTGATGCTCTAAATGATAGCGATAACGACTTCCCAATTCCTGCTCCATTTGAGATAGGGAAACCCCCCAAGAAGCACGTAGTCCAATCATAATCGCCTCGTTGTATTTGTCTACAACACTCAATTTTTCTGTGGTTTGGGGCAACTGCCCTTCCCCTATTTTTTTCATGTATTGCGCGTTGTTACTCACATTCCAATAGCGACAGTTCCCATCAAATCCATGTGCCGAGGGTCCAATTCCCAAATAGGGTTTTCCTTTCCAATATGCCGTATTGTTCTTGGAATGGTACCCAGGTTTCCCAAAGCTTGACAGCTCATAATGTTCATATCTGTTAGCCGTTAACGTATCAACGAGATACAAAAATTGCGCTTCTACTTTTTGCTCATCTAATAGAGAGACCACTCCTTTTTTTACAAAATGTTCCAATGCGGTTTTAGGCTCAAGCGTTAGCGCATAGGATGAAATATGTGGCACATCCAAGGTTAGCGCAGTGTCTAGGTTTTTTTGCCAATCGGAAAAGGTGGTGTGCGGCGTGCCATAGAGTAAATCGAGGGAGATGTTTTCAAAACATTCTTGTGCCCACAAAATAGACTGCATGGCTTGTTTGCCATTGTGCGCACGGTTCATCAGGTTTAACTCTTTATCATTAAACGACTGCACCCCAACGGACAAACGATTGACGCCCAGTTTTTTCAACTGCTTTAAATAGGATATAGACAAATCATCGGGGTTGACTTCTAGCGTAATTTCGGGAAACTCAATAATTTCAAAGTGCAAGAAAACTTGGGAAATTAGCTCCTCAATGTGGTTTGCCGAAAGTAAAGAGGGCGTGCCTCCACCAAAATAAATTGTTTCCACAGGCGATTGTGCTTCTCGTTTGCGGAGCATCAACTCTTTTTTGAGCGCAGCCACCATATCATCAATATAATTGGCGGTAGTGGAAAAATGAAAATTGCAGTAGTGACACGCTTTTTTGCAAAAGGGAATATGAAGGTAAATACCCGACATGCTTATTTTTTTACGCGATGGGCTTCTTGCTGCACAAAGGCTCCCCAACCCGAATAGCTTTTTTCGGTTTGTTGTGCAGGATTAAAGTAATGACACACAGCAGCAGCGAGACCATCGGTGGCATCGAGGTTTTTAGGAAGTGGCGGTAAGTGCTTTACCATTTGTTGTAACATCTTAGCAACCTGTTCTTTAGAGGCATTTCCATTACCAGTGATTGCCATTTTAATTTTTCTAGGGGAATACTCATAAATGGCTAAATCGTGTGCAATTCCGGCGGCAATGGCAACGCCTTGTGCACGTCCTAGCTTTAACATGGATTGTACATTTTTGCCAAAAAAAGGCGCTTCAAGTGCCATTTCACTGGGCTGATAGGTTTTGATGAGCTCTGCGGTTCTAGCATAAATATGCCCAAGACGCACATAATGACTTTCGTACTGACTTAGTTTTAGCTCATTGAGCTGCAAACAATTCAGTTTTTGCCCCACTACCTCTATGATTCCAAACCCCATAATGGTGGTTCCTGGGTCAACACCTAAAATAATTCGCGAATTCGCCATGCGTAAAAATAGGGAATAAATGCTATTGAGAAATCGTAAGGGGAAGCGTCCATTGCACTTCCACAGGTATTTCTAGGTTTGTCTTAAATGCGGGTTGAAATCGTGGCAGAGAAGTAATCACGTCCTCAACAGACGAATATACCTTGGGTAAAACACGCTCCTTATTTGAATGTTTATATCCCAAAATGGAAAGCTGACCAACAGTATCCACTTTTAAGGTCACAAACAGCGTATCCATCATTTTGATATTCGACAAAGCACTCATTTTAAACTTATTGTCTAGTCGTTCTTGTAAGGTTTTAGTAAAACAGTTCAAATTATCTTCTGGATTTTCCATGGGGCAATCGGGATATAATGGCGGCTCGTCCAAAGTTGTCCAATTAATGTTTGGCGATTGGGGTTTAGGCTGAGGGTTTTGACACCCTATGAAGAGGGTAAAAAGCAGTACCAACAGAGCCGAAATTTTCATTTTATAAAGGTAAATAATTCGAAATTGTTTAGCATTGCAGCGGTAAATTATTTGTATTTTAGATTCATGGACATTCTACTTCTTATTCTTGGTGCACTGTTGATTATGTTGGGGTTAGCAGGGAGTTTTTTACCCGTAATTCCAGGTCCTTTGACCAGTTGGCTGGGATTGCTTTCACTTCATTACACCAGCAAAGTGGAACAAGATTGGGGGTTTTTAGGATGGACACTTGTTCTCGCCTTAATTATTATGGTATTGGATTATCTAATTCCTATTTGGGGCACCAAAGCACTTGGAGGTACCAAAGCGGGTGCGGTGGGTTCAACAGTTGGTTTGGTGATTGGGATATTTTTCCCACCTTTCGGAATAATTTTTGGCCCTTTTGTTGGGGCATTAGCAGGCGAACTAAGCAAAAACCCCGACCGCAAGCTTGCCTTAAAAGCTGCTATTGGCTCTTTTTTAGGGTTTTTATCAGGCGTGGCACTTAAACTGATTATCTCCTTTGTATATCTGCTATTTTTTGTTTCAGCAGCTTGGAAGGGTTTTGAAAGTTGGCTTTAGAAAAAGAACCGGAGGTATAAAGAAGTGCGTTACTTTTCAAATCACAATACTATACTTATCAAAATACGTGTACTGAAGTTGTTTTGTATCAAATCACAATAAATTTTAACTAAACAAAACAAT
>CAZSSZ010000131.1:0-4324 GCA_964609755.1 uncultured Flavobacteriaceae bacterium
TGATGATGGCAAATCAACTGGAGGACATTGGAATCCTACCTTTGCACCACACGGTGCTTGGGGAAGCGATAACGGCTATCACAAAGGCGATATTGGAAACTTTGAAGTTGGCGCAGACGGTATTGGCAGGGTGTATTTTGAAACCGATGAATGGTGTATAGGCTGCGAAGACGAAACCAAAAACATCATAGGCAAAGCCATTATTGTGCATCAGGGTACTGACGATTTTGTATCCCAACCCTCGGGTGCGGCGGGAGCGCGTATCAGTTGCGCCGGAATTGTAGAGTAATTATTTTTTTCGGACTTGCCCGATAGCTTCTGCAATTTGTGCCACCAACTCCTCATTTGATTTTTCCAAATCAAAGGTAATGGGAGGTTTAATATGCATGGTCTGTTTGATTCCCTTCTTTTTGATAAAGATTCCTTTTTTATCAAAAGAACGGCGGAAACCATCAATTTGAATGGGCACTACAACAGGATTGTAGGTTTTAATAATATGTAACGTTCCTTTTCGAACCGGCGCAAAAGGCCTGGTCGTCCCCTGTGGAAACGTAATCACCCAACCATCATTTAATGCTTTTCCAATATTGGAAATATCACTCATTTTAACCTGACGGTTAATCGCTTTGCCTTTTTCACGCCATGTACGCTCAATGGAAATAGACCCCGTATAGGCCAAAATACGTGGCAACAGCCCTGCTTTCATGGTCTCTTTGGCAGCAATATAGTAGACGTTGAGTTTGGGTCGCCATATGTAGCGCAAATAATTTAGATTGTCATCTCTGCCCGCCAAGCTCGCAAAAAACACATGCATCATTGCGGTTACATCAGCAAAATAGGTTTGATGATTGGAGATAAATAAAACATTTTTGTCGGGCAATTGCCGTATTATTTCTGAACCGCGAATGTGAAGATCATTAAATCCATTGAATCTACGGCGCGTAAAGAAGCCCAACAGGCGAATGAGCCAGAGCTTAACGATCAGATAATGTCCAAAAGGATTTCGCTTTAACACGATTTGGTTTTGTATAGCAAAAGTACAAAAGGTAAACAAACCATCATATAATAAGAAAAATGTAATTTTACGACATGTTGAAACATTCAAGGAAACGGGTTCTTTCTCTAGTATTTATGGGAGTTATAGTTTCTTGTAGCACTTCAAATTCAACTAAAAAACCACAGGCAGTTGCCGTCAAACAAAAAGCGGTTACACCAAAAAAAGTGGAAATGCCCAAAAAGAAAAGCGACCTCCCGCTTACAGACGAAACGGCTATCCCTTTTTTGCAACGCTATGGCAGTGAAAATCCTGAAAACAAAGTACGTATTGAAACGCCACTTGGCAACTTTGACATTTTGCTTTTTGACAAAACACCGTATCATAGGGCAAATTTTATTTTTCTTACCAAACAAAACTATTTTGATGGCACTTATTTTCATAGGGTAGTTCCCAATTTTATCATTCAAGGGGGAAACTCAGATAATTATGATACGGGGCAAAAACGCCGAAAAATCGGAAAATACTTGTTACCTCCCGACACACGAAAGGGGTTTAAACATCATAGAGGAGTCGTATCTATGCCAAGCAGTGAAATTGAAAACCCCCACAAACTGGCTTCGCCATATGAGTTTTTTATTGTTCAGCAATCGCCTGGTGCTTACCATTTAGACGGAAATTACACCCCCTTTGGAAAAGTAATTCGTGGCATGGATGTTGTAGATGCCATTAACGCCTTGCCTACTGACAAACGCGAGTGGCCCTTAACCAATATGCGTATGCGTATAACTGTTTTAACCGATTAACCATGACCATTACCCAACTCAAATATTGTATTGCCGTTGCCGAGCACCGGAACTTTACTGCTGCTGCAGAAAAGGCTTTTGTAACACAACCCACATTGAGTATGCAAATCCAAAAATTGGAACAAGAACTAGACGTGAAAATTTTTGACAGAGCCCAAAAACCCATTGGACTAACCCTTGTTGGGGAAAAAATAATTGATCAAGCACGCCTTATTGTTGCCGAGTCGGAACGTATGCAAGACGTTATTCAACAAGAAAAAGGGGTTATTGGTGGCGTGTTCAGATTAGGGATAATTCCTACAATCATGCCAACGCTATTGCCCATGTTTTTACAAACTACCCTCAAGGCTTATCCGCAACTTAAGCTGGAAATAGAGGAAATGCCAACACAACAAATATTGGAGCAGCTCGAAAAGGGTACACTAGATGCAGGAATTGCTGCAACACCCCTAGGTTTTGAACAAATTGAAGAAAAGCCCTTGTATTATGAGCCTTTTGTCGTGTATGCACCCTCTCATTCAAGACTAAATAAAGTGAAAACACTTAGCACAGACATGCTAAAACAGGAACGTGTATTGTTGTTACAAGATGGGCATTGCTTTAGGGACTCTGCACTAAACATTTGCAAGCTACAGCATGACTCGCCTACTCCTTTTCAAATAAACAGTGGTAGTTTTGAAACCCTTGTGCAATTGGCAAACGAAGGGCTAGGCATAACCCTTTTACCCTATTTACATGCACGACAACTGAGCACCGAACAGCAAAAAAATCTTAAGAATTTTTCAACTCCAGAGCCTGCTCGTGAGGTTAGTGTTGTGTACCACAAGCGCGGACTAAAATTGCACATCATTAACGCACTTCATGATAAAATCCGCGCCATTATTCGAGGGGCAATCGCCTATGAAGACGTAAATATTATCAGTCCGAAGGCAACGTAGACTTTTCGCGCTTTTCTATCCAATTTTTTAGGCGATTGTAATCATAAGAACTCAAATACGCCTTTGCCTTTTGTAACTCCTTGTTGAACAAACTAGGATAGCCATACACCTTAGACAAAACGGTCTTAAAATAAGAGAAATTTGGTTTAGGAGACATCTTGGTTAGTTTGATACGAATTAACTTAAAAACCCAATATCAGAATGTTGTAAAAATGTTAATTTTTAACCTTTATGGACCATAAAAAAGAAAAGGAAGAAACCTCATCGCCTTGTTCATCCACCCCTTTGGCATGAAGCCAAATCTGTTGCGGTTCATGTGTTGCTTTTTGAATGACACTAGAAATTTCAACGCCCTGAGAACAATCAAACACAATTGTTCCAGTTGCCTTTTTTGAAAAGGTTGCCTTGGTCTCAACAACGAGCATAGAGGCATTAACGCTTGCCGTTTTCAAATTTTGCATTAGCAAAACACCTGTTGACAACTCAGCTGCCATACCCTGCACTGCCCAAAACATAGACTTAAATGGATTTTGGTTTGCCCATTTTAGACGGACACGAACCGCACATGATTCCTCATTAATGGTACTGACACGCACACCCGAAAAATACGCTGCCGGAAGTTTAAAAAGGGTAAAATTCGTAATGGATCGCGGAGTTATTTTCATGGCTCTAAATTTAAGGAAAATATAATGTAAGTGGTACCTTGCATAACAAGTTACCTTTTTATACATTTGTTTTATGAAAATTGATAATGCCAAGGCACAAATGCGAAAAGGGGTACTGGAAATGTGTATTCTAGCATCTGTGAGGGTAGAGCGAAAGTATGCTACAGAAATTCTCAATCACCTGAAAAGTGTAGAGCTTATTGTAGTTGAAGGTACACTATACCCCCTTTTGGCACGTCTTAGAAGTGCAGGTCTTGTCAGTTACGAATGGGAAGAGTCAGTAAGCGGTCCTCCCAGAAAATATTATCTACTTACTAAAGAAGGGAGTCTTTTTTTAGATGAACTAACTGCTAGCTGGAATGCGCTACACAAATCTGTTAAAAGCTTAACTAATCCAAAACCTAAAAAACCATGAATACTACCATAAACATCAATTTGGCAGGGCAATTATTTTACATGGACGAAAACGCCTACAACACATTAAAGCAGTATTTAGAAGAAATTGCTGCGTATTTTAAAAATTCCGATATCAAAACAGAACTGATGTCAGATATTGAAGCTAGAATTGCGGAACTTTTCCTTGAAAAACTAGCACACGAACGACAGGTAATTACTGCGGAAGAAGTTACCTATGTAATTGATATAATGGGACAGCCCAAAGACTATCAACTTTCCGATGATGAAGATGAAAATCACAATAAAGACAAAAAAGAAAAAACCCACGAACGAAAATTTTTCCGTGACCCAGACGACACCGTCTTAGGTGGAGTGGCAGCGGGCATAGGGCATTATTTTGGCGTTCAAGTATCTTGGGTGCGATTGATTTGGTTATTGTTAGCAATTTTTTCTTGGGGTGGATTCACCATACTGTATTTTGCGCTTTGGATTTTTATAGCACCTGCAAAAACGACTGCCGAAAAG
>CAZSSZ010000132.1:0-4323 GCA_964609755.1 uncultured Flavobacteriaceae bacterium
TTCTTGAAGAATTGGGGTTTTCAAAATGCCGTGTGTCTATGGCAATTCCCAAAGAAGATGCCTATAACAACGTTAAGGATTTTGAAGGTAAAAAGATTGCCACGTCTTATCCCAAAACCGTTCAAAAATATTTAGATCAGTGGGGTGTACATGCAGAGTTACACATTATTAACGGCTCTGTGGAAATAGCACCTAACATTGGTCTTTCCGATGCCATTTGTGATATTGTTTCTAGTGGTAGTACGCTGTTTAAGAACAACTTAAAAGAAGTTAAGGTATTGTTTGAGTCACAGGCGGTTTTGGTTGGCGGAAAATCTCTTTCGAAAGAAAAGCAAGACATTCTTGATACTTTACTGTTCCGAATACGTGCGGTAAATGCAGGAAAAAATTCGCGTTATGTTATTATGAACGTTCCTAACGATGCTATTGAAACCATTTCAAATATGTTACCTGTGCTAAAAAGCCCAACAGTAATGCCTCTAGTGGAGTCAGGTTGGAGTTCGTTACACTCTGTAATCAACAAAAACACTTTTTGGGAGATGGTAGACGAGCTAAAAGCCGCTGGAGCGAGAGATATTTTGGTGTGTCCTATAGAACGAATGATACAATAATGAAAACGTTTCAGAATCCGGAACCGAAACAATGGCAGGCGTTAACGCAACGTCCTACGGCTGATTTTTCTTCTATTGAGCCCATCGTGAACGAAGTTTTTACAGCCGTTCAAAACAACGGTGATGTTGCCGTACGTGCCTACAGCCAAAAATTCGACAAGGTTTCAATTGAAGATCTAATCCTTTCGCAAGATGCTATAGCAACTGCGGAAAGTGAATTGCCTTCCGAACTTGTTCGTGCCATAGATGTTGCCTATGACAATATTTATGCTTTTCACAAGGCACAAGAAACCGCTCCTGTGCATGTAAGTACCATGAAAGGGGTAGACTGCTGGCAAGTCAAAAAGCCCATAGAAAAAGTGGGAATTTACATCCCTGGAGGTACAGCGCCTTTATTTTCTACGGTGCTCATGCTTGCCATTCCAGCACAAATAGCAGGCTGTAAAGAAATTGTGCTTTGCACCCCCCCCAGTGAAAAGGGAGTTCCTGCCGCTATTCGTTATGCAGCCGCCAAGTGTGGGGTAACTATGGTAGCCCAAATTGGTGGTATTCAAGCCATTGCTGCCATGACGTTTGGTACGCAATCCGTACCTAAAGTGTATAAAATTTTTGGTCCGGGAAATCAGTTTGTTACGGTAGCCAAGCAAAAAGCCACCCAATACCAAACGGCTATTGATATGCCTGCAGGCCCATCGGAATTATTGGTTGTGGCAGATACCACAGCAAACCCAAAATATGTGGCTGCCGATTTACTTTCACAGGCTGAACACGGTGTAGACAGTCAGGTACTTTTGGTTTCACTCGAAAAAGATCTAATCAAAAAAGTAGCTGCTGAAATCGAAGTCCAACTGCAAGAATTACCCCGAAAAGACATTGCCAAAAAGGCATTGGATAATTCGCTAGCGGTGTATTTTGATGATGAAAATACTGCCTTGGCGTTTATTGACGCATACGGACCCGAACACTATATTGTTTGCGTAAAAAACGAACGTTTGTTTGTCGATGGGGTTAATAATGCCGGGTCGGTATTTATTGGAAATTACACCCCCGAGAGTGCCGGAGATTATGCTTCAGGGACAAACCACACGCTGCCCACCAACGGCTATACCAAACAGTATAGCGGGGTGAATTTGGACGCATTTACAAAGGCTATCACGTATCAACGCATCAGCGCAGCGGGAATACAAGCGCTAGGTCCAAGTATTGAAGCTATGGCAGCTGCCGAAGGCTTAGACGCACACAAAAATGCGGTTAGCCTCCGTTTAAAAGACTTGAATAATGGATAAGGGTTTTGTTTTATCGGATTGGGCACGTCCCGAAATGTTGGCACTTTCGCCCTATACCTCGGCGCGAGATACCTTTACCGCCACTGAAGGGGAGTGGACGTTTTTGGATGCCAACGAAAACCCAAATGCTACAGCGGTAAACCGCTATCCCGACCCCAACCAAAGCGAGCTAAAGGAGGTAATTGCCAACCTTCGGGGTTGTAATGAAAATCAACTCTTGCTGGGTAATGGCAGCGATGAAGTGTTAGATTTAATTTTCCGTGCCTTCTGCGCGCCCTACAATGATGAAATTATTATCATGCCCCCGACTTATGGCATGTATAAGGTGTTGGCAAACATCAATAGCGTGGGACTTATTGAAGTGCCGCTTGATGCTGATTTTCAGCTGCAACCCGAAAACATATTGGCTGCGGTAACGCCAAACACCAAAGCACTGTTCTTTTGTAGTCCAAATAACCCCAGCGGGAATGCGTTCCGAAAAGCAGATATTTTAACCCTATTGGATAATTTTAACGGCATTGTGGTTATCGATGAAGCCTATATCGATTTTTGTAATTTCCCGAGTTGGAGTACCACCCTGGATACCTATCCAAACTTGATTGTCACGCAAACCCTTTCAAAAGCCTTTGGAATGGCAGGATTACGTTTAGGTATTGCCATTGCCAGTCCTGAGATTATTGCGTTGCTAAAACGCATCAAACCGCCTTATAACATCAATACGCTAAGTCAGCAAAGCGCTATGGAAACGCTTAGCGATACCAAAACGGTCAATGCACAGATTGCCGAAAGTATTTCGGAGCGCAACCGATTGGAAAAGGAATTGATTGCATTTTCTTGGGTGTCAAAAATATATCCTTCAGATGCTAATTTTTTGTTATTAAAAGTGGATGATGCTGCAAAGCGTTATGCACAACTCCTAGAAAAACATATTGTGTTGCGTGACCGTTCTTCGCAAGAGAATTGTGAAAACTGCATACGAATTAGTATCGGAACCCCTCAAGAAAACAACCAACTGTTAACCGCTTGTAAATCGCTTGACGAATGAAAAAAGTATTGTTTATAGACAGAGACGGCACGCTTGCCCTTGAGCCAGAAGATTATCAATTGGACGCGCTGAGCAAACTCGAATTTTATCCGGGGATGTTTCAATATTTGGGGCGTATTGCCAAAGAATTGGATTATGAATTGGTGATGGTTACCAATCAAGATGGGTTGGGAACGGAGAGTTTTCCTGAAGACACCTTTTGGCCCACACATGACTTTATGCTCACGGCTTTAAAAAATGAGGGCATTGTCTTTGATGAAATTTTTATTGACAAAAGTCTGCCCGCAGATAATGCACCCACCCGCAAACCTAAAACAGGGATGCTCACCAAATATTTGGAGAATTCCAATTACGATTTGGCAAACTCCTTTGTGATTGGGGATCGTTTGAGCGATATGCAATTGGCGCAAAACCTTGGTACAAAAGGCATTTGGCTACAAAACGACGACCGTTTAAGCGAAGAAATAGCTGAAAACCTAGCACCTAGTATTGCCTTGCAAACGAATTCGTGGGAAGCGATTTACACGCTGTTAAAAGCTGGGGTGCGATCTGCAACGCACAAACATAAAACCAACGAAACGGATATCGCTATCGAACTCAATTTAGACGGTACCGGAAAAAGTACCATTGATACAGGCATTGCTTTTTTTGATCATATGCTAGACCAGTTGGCGCGCCACGGAGGCATAGATTTGAGCCTTAGCTGCAAAGGTGATTTGGAGGTGGACGAGCACCACACCATTGAAGATACGGCCATTGCTTTGGGTGAAACCTTTGCCATGGCGTTAGGGAATAAATTAGGTATTGAACGCTATGGGTTTTGCTTGCCCATGGACGATTGTTTGGCGCAAGTAGCGATTGACTTTGGCGGTCGGGCGTGGTTGATGTGGGATGCTAAATTTAAGCGGGAACTTATTGGTAAAATGCCTACTGAAATGTTTTTCCACTTCTTTAAATCCTTTGCCGATGGGGCGAAAGCCAACCTAAATATCAAAGCTGAGGGGCATAACGAGCACCACAAAATTGAGGCAATTTTTAAAGCTTTTGCAAAAGCCATTAAAGCCGCCATCAAGCGGGATGCTGAAAAATTGGTCTTACCCTCAACCAAAGGGCAGTTATGAAGGTAGTCATCATTGATTATGGGGCTGGGAATATCCAAAGCATTCGCTTTGCCTTGGAGCGTTTGGGTGCAACTGCGGTGTTAAGCCATGATGCGGATGAAATTCAACAGGCTTCCCATGTCATTTTTCCAGGAGTGGGCGAGGCGAGCTCTGCCATGGAAAAACTTCGTGCCACAGGACTAGATGCGATTATTCCTACCTTAACCCAACCCGTTTTAGGGATTTGTCTGGGGATGCAATTACTCTGTGATACTACCGAA
>CAZSSZ010000133.1:0-4301 GCA_964609755.1 uncultured Flavobacteriaceae bacterium
CGTATGGTAGTGCCAAAAAATATAAAACCCTTTGACACCATAGACCTCTGTGATATGCTTCGTATTACTACAACAGAACTTAAGGAAAGGCTTAGTAAGGCTAAGCGGTATTCGCTACGAGCACCTTCGGTGGTAATGGGACAGATTTCAAAACAAGACTACGCCACCTTGCAAGAAAAAATGTGGAAGTTTCCGGGGTTTTATATCGAGCGTAAATCTGTTCGGGCATACCAAACCGATGTTGCTTCAAACATATTGGGGTATATCAGCGAGGTGAATTACTTTGACATGGAAACCAATCCATATTATAAACGCGGAGAACTTATTGGCAGACAAGGCATTGAAAAAACATATGAAAAAGTCCTCAGTGGAAAAAAAGGGGTAATCTATTTACAGCGCGATAAATTTAATCGTATAATCGGCGCGTACAAAGAAGGTGTTTTTGATACCTTACCCACCCCAGCACAAGACATTACATTGTCGATAGACATTGATTTACAAGCATACGGCACACAATTATTGGCAAATAAACGTGGGGGTATTATTGCCATAGAACCCAGTACAGGCGAAATTTTAATGAGCGTGAGTACCCCTACTTATGCGCCAAATTTACTTGTAGGCAGAGAACGTTCCGAACATTTTCGTAAGCTTAAACAAGACACCCTGAATCGTTTTTTATTTGACCGCTCTTTGCAGGGGCAATATGCGCCAGGCTCTCCTTTTAAAGTACTCAATGCCCTAGTTGCACTTCAAGAAGGCGTCATCACCCCTAACACTACATTCACATGCTATAGCGGACACTTCTATGCGCGAAACCAGTTCATGGCGTGCAAGTGTACCTCGGGTTCAATCAATAACCTAAACCGAGGTATTCACAATTCCTGTAATACCTATTTTTCAAATGTATACAGGCGAATCATTGATAAAGATGATGATGCAAAAGCGGGAATGAATACCTGGCATGATCATCTGAATAGTTTTGGTCTAGGAAATTATCTAGGCTACGACCACCCCGTGGGACAGTCGGGGTATGTGCCAGATGCAAATTTTTACAATTTATGGTATCCCAATCAACGTTGGCGTGGCGCTACTACTGTCTCAAATAGCATTGGGCAAGGGGAAATTCTCATGACTCCAATTCAATTGGCTAATGTAGCAGCTACCATTGCCAACCGTGGATTTTTCTATACCCCCCACTTTGTAAAAGGGATTCAAGGCGACTTTATAGACCCCCAATTCAGGACAAAGCGATTTACCTCCATTTCAAAAGAACATTACGACCCTGTTATTGAAGGCATGGCAAATGTGGTGAAAAAAGGAACAGCTCGAATTGCTGCCATTCCTGGAATTGAAGTTTGTGGAAAAACAGGAACCATTGAAAACTTTACCAAAATTAATGGCGTTAGAACCCAACTTACAGACCACTCTATGTTTATTGCTTTTGCTCCAAAAGAAAATCCACAGATTGCGTTAGCAGTAATTGTTGAAAATGGGTATTGGGGCGGACGCTGGGCTGCACCCATTGCAAGTTTGGTAATCGAAAAATACCTGAAGGGATCCGTTAGCCCAAGACGTAAATGGTTAGAAAAACGCATGCTAGAAGGAAGTTTGGAAGCCGAATATGCCAAAGTAACCAGCAATAAACCTTTTGCCATAAATGAATAAACTCGCACGTTTCGACTGGATTAGCGTGTTGCTTTTTGCGGCATTAGTGGGATTTGGTTTGGCAAACATATACTCTGCGCTTTACAATGCGGATGATAACGCTGTCGCCATAAATTTTATGGAAAAACAACTCATTTCATTTGGCATTGGGCTACTGCTTATTGCCATCATACAGCTTATTGACACCAGGTTTTTTGAACGCTATGCTAGCCTCATTTACTTGCTTTCCCTTTTTGGCCTCTTGGGGCTTTGGGGCTTTGGCACCGAGGTTTCAGGAGCGCGTTCCTGGTATAGCATTGGAGGCTTTAGTTTACAGCCTTCTGAATTTGCCAAGGTGGCTGTTGCGTTGGCACTAGCAAAACACTTAGGCGATTTTAACACACGAATAGATAACACAAAAGACTACATGAGTGCTTTTGTTATTATGGGTATTCCTGCCTTATTAACGTTGCTGCAACCCGATGCTGGAACAGCATTGGTATTACTCGGGTTTTTTTTGGTGCTACACGCCGAGGGCTTACCCGCATTCTTTTTTATAGCACTCTTTTGTGTAATCTTTTTGTTTGTTTTGACCTTAGTTGTCGGAATTTTTTGGATGCTATTTGGACTGGGGTTTTTAGCACTATTGTATTTGGTGTTATTGAAAAAGCGAAAGCGAAAAAAAATGATATTCCCGACTTTGATAGTTGTCCTTCTCTTTAGCGGATTTAGCTATTCGGTTTCCTATATTTTTGAAAATGTCTTTGAACAACGCCACCGCGACAGATTTAATATTCTGTTGGGCAAAGAAGTGGATACGCAAGGTATTGGCTACAATATCAATCAATCTCAAATTGCCATAGGCTCAGGGCGTTTTTCTGGCAAAGGGTATTTAGAAGGAACCCAAACCAAAGGGGGGTTTGTTCCCGAACAACAAACCGATTACATCTTTACCACTGTTGGAGAAGAATGGGGATTTTTGGGAACTACTTTTGTCTTAGCCCTTTTTGTAATCCTTATTTTTAGGATTATCCGTGTAGCGTACAAACAAAAAACAACCTTTTCAAGGGTATTTTGTTTAGGGTTTGCCTGCACGGTATTCGTCCACGTAGCTATAAATTTGGGTATGGTAGTTGGTCTTGTTCCCACCGTTGGCATCCCGCTCCCGCTGATGAGCTACGGAGGTTCCAGCCTGTTGGCGTTTAGTATATTTTTGGGAATTTATTTGCGTATCGCTTACCAGCGTACCAGCCTAGTTTGACGCAGAAGCAAGAGGTTTTGAAGAGATAAAATTAAGTTTCAAATCTTCCAAAATATGAACCGCCTCTTCCAAATACATATCTTTCGCTAAAGCTTTTTTCCAACGCTTGCGTTTTTCCGCCAAGATAGTATCTGTTTTCATTTTCTTATGCTCATATGGTAGGGAAGTAAACGAAAGCGTGTTGGTGTACTCATCTAACACTTCAAATTGTTTAGCCTGTGCTTCGTCTTTGTCAACGGTAGCCGTGTAGGTCTTATAATTCAAAGAAAAGTCGTTTTTATCTTGTTGCGCACGAATCCACTTGGCGTTTTTGTCAATAAGCTGAAACAGAGTGTTGTTGGCAATACGAGTGCTGCTTTTATCAATCGTAGCTTGGTAATTCTCATAGCCGTTCCACTTGGAAAACGAAGCCGAAGCAATTTGATCCCATACTAGTGGGTTGTCTTCGTCTTTCTCACCTATATCTACATAAGCGTATTGATCAGGCGCTACCACATCGCTTTTCACCCCCTCCAACTGCGTAGATTTTCCGGTTATTCGATAAAACTTTTCGGTGGTGTATTTCAATGCTCCCAAATCACCATAGGTGCTTTTAGAAACAAATCGGTTGAGTTCCAATACGTTTTGAACGGTACCCTTACCAAAAGTTTGTTTACTCCCCAACACCACGGCACGCTCATAATCTTGCATGGCAGCGGCCAAAATTTCGGATGCCGAAGCCGAAAGTTCGTTAACCAAAATAACAAGAGGTCCATCCCATAGGGTTTTGCCGTCGCGGTCTTTTAACACCTTACTTTTTTCGGCGGTAGATTTAACTTGCACCACAGGTCCTTCGTCAATAAAAAAGCCTGCCATATCTACTACGGTTTGCAACGAGCCTCCACCGTTATTTCTAAGGTCAATCACCAAGCCTTGAACGCCTTGCGCCTTTAGTCGAATAATTTCTTGTTGCATGTCTTTAGCAGCATTCTTTTCTTTATAATCTTTAAAATCGACATAAAATTTGGGCAAATGAATAAGCCCAAAAGAACGCCCTCCTTTGTTTATGAGTGTTGATTTTAAATACGATTCTTCCAAAACCACTGTGTCGCGTACGATAGCTACTTCTTCAACAGTTCCATCAACCTTTTTGATGGTAAGGTATACGGTTGTTCCTTTTTTTCCTTTAATAAGTTCAATAGCATCGTCCAAGCGCATGGACTGCACGTCTACGGGGTCGCCTTCTTCTTGACGCACCATCATAATTTGATCGCCAACCTCAACCAACTGGTCGCGCCATACTGGACCCCCCGAAATAACTTCCACAATTTTAATGGCTTGGTTACGCTTGGTAAGGCGTGCGCCAATTCCCTGATATTTTCCAGACATGGAAGCGTCAAACCTATCTTTATCTACC
>CAZSSZ010000134.1:0-4268 GCA_964609755.1 uncultured Flavobacteriaceae bacterium
AATGGCAGCAACTGTTTTTTGACAAACGCTATGCTTCTACTGAAATGGTAAACCCTGATTTTGTGAAAATTGCCGAAGGCTATTTTATTGATGCAAAACGTGTTACTAAACGTGAAGATTTGTCTAGTGCCGTGGATGAAATGGTAGCTTCTGACAAGCCTTACTTCTTGGAAGTTTGCGTAGAAAAAGAAGATAATGTATTCCCGATGATTCCTTCAGGAGCATCGGTTTCTGATATTCGATTGTCATAATTATGGAAAAGAAATACACCATTTCGATTTATACTGAAAATAGCGTTGGCTTACTCAATCGTGTGTCTGCTATTTTTCAACGAAGACACATTAATATCATAAGCATAACTTCTTCCGCTTCGGAAATAGAAGATGTTTCTCGTTTTGTGATTGTGGTAAACCTTACCGAAGAAGCGGTGAAGAAAGTTGTAGGGCAAATCGAAAAGCAAATAGAGGTCATCAAGGCATTTTATCACACCGATGAAGAAACCATTTTTCAAGAATCTGCATTGTACAAGGTAGCGTCGAAATCCCTCTTTGAAGAACGTCATATTCAAAATATTATTAAAAACAGTCATGCCAATATTGTAACGGTAAACACAGAGTTTTTTGTCATTGAAAAAACGGGTTTTCGTCACGAAACGGAGCAGCTATACAAAGATTTGGCACAATATGGCTTGTTACAATTTGTACGTTCGGGGCGTATTTCGGTAACAAAATCCCCTATGAACATAAAAGCTTTATTAACAGAATTAAACGATAAAAATAAATCAGATGAGTAATTACTTCAATACCCTACCACTACGCGAACAATTGCACCAAATGGCACAATGCCGCTTTATGGATGCCTCCGAATTCTCGGATGGTATAGCTGCTCTGGAAGGAAAGAAAATTGTGATTGTAGGTTGTGGTGCACAGGGGCTAAACCAAGGCTTAAACATGCGCGACTCAGGTCTAGATATCTCCTACGCATTACGTAGCGGAGCCATTGAACAAAAACGCGCTTCTTATGTGAATGCCACCTCTAACAATTTTGCTGTGGGCACCTACGAAGAAATGATTCCAACGGCGGATTTGGTTATTAACCTTACGCCAGATAAAAACCACACATCTGTGGTAAATGCAGTTGTGCCGCTAATGAAAAAAGGAGCAACGTTCTCCTATTCACACGGGTTTAATATTGTTGAGGAAGGTACACAAATTAGAGAAGATTTAACCGTAATTATGGTTGCTCCCAAGTGTCCAGGCTCCGAAGTACGCGAAGAATACTTACGTGGATTTGGTGTGCCAACACTTATCGCTGTTCATGATGCTAATGACCCGGAAGGAAAAGGATGGGCACAGGCAAAAGCCTACTGTGTAGGTACGGGAGGTCACCGTGCAGGTGTATTGCAATCCTCTTTTATTGCTGAGGTAAAATCTGACCTTATGGGTGAGCAAACCATTTTGTGTGGAGTGCTTCAAACAGGTTCTATTTTGTGTTTCGACAAAATGGTAGCTGAGGGTATTGACCCTGCTTATGCTGCCAAGTTGATTCAGTACGGTTGGGAGACCATCACCGAGGCGCTTAAGCACGGCGGGGTTACCAATATGATGGATCGTTTGTCAAACCCTGCAAAAATTAAAGCCTTTGAGCTTTCTGAAGAATTGAAAGAAATTATGCAGCCGTTGTTCAACAAACATATGGATGATATTATTTCTGGACATTTCTCTAAAACCATGATGGAAGACTGGGCAAACGACGACAAAAACTTGTTGACGTGGCGTGCGGCTACTGGAGAAACTGCTTTTGAAAAAACGGAACCCACTACAGAAGAAATTTCAGAGCAAACCTATTTTGACCACGGAGTGCTTATGGTTGCTTTTGTGCGTGCTGGCGTAGAGTTGGCGTTTGACACTATGGTTGCAGCAGGAATAAAAGATGCCTCTGCATATTATGAGTCATTGCACGAAACTCCGCTTATTGCCAATACGATTGCACGTAAAAAATTGTTCGAGATGAATCGCGTGATTTCAGATACAGCAGAGTATGGGTGTTACCTATTTGACCATGCGTGTAAGCCATTACTTACTTCGTTTATGGAAAAAATAGATACTTCTGTAATTGGTACAGCCTATGCTGGCAATGATAATGGCGTAGAAAATCAACGCCTTATTGCTGTTAATGATATTATTCGCAATCACCCCGTAGAAAAAATAGGAAAAACCCTTCGTGCGTCTATGACCGCGATGAAGCGCATTGTCTAAGTGAGACCGCTTTTGGATTTATCGACTATTGAGGCAGCAGCCACGCGCGTTTGCGAGGCTGCTATTCCCTCTGTTTTTGAACAACACAATCGCCTAAGCGCACTCTGTGATGCCAATATTTGGGTAAAACGAGAGGATTTACAAGCGGTTCGGTCCTTTAAAATTCGAGGGGCATACAATAAGATTTCTTTACTAGATGATGCACAACGCAAACAAGGTGTGGTATGTTCTAGTGCTGGAAATCATGCGCAAGGCGTTGCCTTTGCCTGTAGTCGTCACAAAATCCACGGTACTATTTTTATGCCCACACCCACACCGCAACAGAAAGTGTCGCAAGTGGCTATGTTTGGTGGGGAATATGTAACCATTGAATTGGTAGGAGATACCTATGACGATTGTTATGAAGCTGCACAGTCTTTTGTGTCTAAAACGGGGAAAACCTTTATTCACCCTTTTGATGATGAGGATGTTATAGCCGGTCAGGCAACTATGGCACTCGAAATTTTAGAGCAAGCCAAATCCCCTATTGACTATATTATCGTTCCTATTGGTGGCGGTGGATTGATTTCAGGAATCATCAATGTCTTTAAACATAAATCACCCAATACCAAAATTATTGGAGTTGAGCCTAAAGGTGCACCAAGTATGCACAGCTCTTTACAACAAGGTAATCGTGTTACGCTTGACACTTTAGATGTATTTGTTGATGGGGCAGCAGTAAAAACCATAGGTGAGATTGCCTTTGATTACTGCTCGCAACACATAGACGATTTAATTTTGGTGGATGAGGGAGAAATTTGTCAAAGCATATTAGATATGTATACGCGCGATGCGATTGTGGTAGAGCCTGCAGGTGCCATGTCGGTTACAGCACTTTCTCAACTTCAAGTTAAAATTAAAGGGAAAAAGGTAGTGTGTCTTATCTGTGGAGGGAATAACGACATTACTCGAATGGCTGAAATTAAAGAACGGGCTCTATTGTTCAGCAAATTAAAACACTATTTTATTGTGCGTTTTCCACAACGTGCTGGAGCACTAAAAGAATTTGTACAGGATATTTTAGGTCCCACAGACGATATTACCTTTTTTGAGTACTCCAAAAAAAGTGCCCGTGAGCAAGGACCTGCGGTAGTTGGTATTCAGTTAAAATCAACCACTGACTTTACACCATTATTAAATCGCATGAAAGAAAAGGGTTTTTTTGGCGATTATTTAAACGATAAGCCCGATTTATTTCAATTTTTAATATAGCTTTGTCACTGCTATGAAATTTAAGATATGAATATACCAAAACAATATTCAATAGATTCCCCTTTTAATCACAACAGTTTTTTAATCAACGGAGAACTAACCCTCTGGGATGGTGCTTCTGCAAATGTTTTTTCTACCATACATACACCAAATAAAGAAGGTGAGCTTGCGCCCACGCTTTTAGGTTCTGTTCCCGATATGGACGAGACGCATGCGCTTAAAGCACTAGATGCTGCTACGAACGCATTTGACAAAGGCAAAGGTGAATGGCCAACCATGAAAGTGGCCGACCGCATTGCGTGTATGGAGCGCTTTGTTACTCTTATGAAGAAAGAGCGTGAGGAAGTGGTAAAACTTTTGATGTGGGAGATTGGTAAAAATCTTAATGATTCTGAAAAAGAATTTGATAGAACAGTTGATTATATCAATGACACCATTGATGCCTACAAAGATATTGATCGTGATAGTGCCAAGTTTCATAACCACGGAGGTGTATATGCACATATCCGCCGTGGACCTATCGGGGTTGTATTGTGTTTAGGTCCCTACAACTATCCATTGAATGAAACTTTTTCTTTGTTGATTCCTGCTATCATCATGGGGAATACAACTATTTTTAAACCCGCAAAACACGGCGTGTTGCTTATCGCTCCGCTTTTGAAGGCCTTTAAAGAAAGTTTTCCACCTGGTGTAGTAAACATCCTTTTTGGTAGGGGGCGAACTGCGGCCTCTCCCATCATGAAACCCGGGGAAAAAGAC
>CAZSSZ010000135.1:0-4202 GCA_964609755.1 uncultured Flavobacteriaceae bacterium
CAGCCGCAAGTTCCTCTGGAGAAACGAGTTCGTCAATGCCTAGCTTCTGAAAATCGACGTCTTCTTTATACTTTTCAAATTCGATATCTGTAACACGTGCAATGGTACGCTTACATCCCAACTGTTTGGCAAGAAGGCAACACATCAGATTGGTTGTTTCCGACGGCGTAACGGCAATCATCATATCGGCTTTGGCGACTTCCGCTTTTTTCAGCGTAGCCAAGGCAGATGGATCGCCCTTAACAGCACGAATATCAAGATTGTTATCTGCATAGCTCAGCGCTTCTTTGTCTGCGTCTATGAGCGTAATGTTTTGTGCTTCAAACGAAAGCAATTTGGCCAAGTGAAAGCCAATATCGCTGGCTCCGGCGATGGCAATGTTCATCTATACAAGAGATTATAGAGTGCAAATATAGGAAGTTTTGGTTCTGATGTATGGATTTTGCTTCTGCATATTATGGCTACATTTGCAACCTATGAGCAAAAACATCACTCCGTACAAAGATTCATCCCTATCCAAAAAGGAGCAAGTTACACTTATGTTCGATCGAATTGCCCAAAAATACGATGGACTAAACAGGGTCTTGTCTTTGGGGTTAGATAAAGGATGGCGTAAAAAAATGGTTTCGATGGTTCACGCACAAAACGCTGTGGATATTTTAGATGTAGCAACGGGGACCGGAGATGTGGCTATTGCAATGAGTAAAATACCCAATGTTAAAATTCACGCTGTAGACTTATCCACCCAAATGTTAGCGGTACAGGCACAACAATTGAAAAAACTAAACTTGAACGATCGCATAACCTTAGGGGTTGCAGATGCAGAAAAGTTACCTTTCAAGGAGGAATTTGATGCGGTTACCGTAGCTTTTGGAATTCGGAATTTTGCCAATCTCGAAAAGGGACTTGGCGAAATGTGTCGCGTGCTTCGCCCAAAGGGATGCTTGTATATTTTGGAAACCTCTAGACCCAAAAAATTCCCTATGCGGCAAGCGCATTTTGTGATGTCAAGAGTGTTAATCCCGCTTTTGGGCAAGATTTTTGCCGAGGACAAAAGCGCCTATGCCTATCTAGGAGAATCGGCAAGCCACTTCCCTGATGGTGAAATCATGTGCAATAAATTGCGTGAAATTGGGTTTTCTTCAGTAGAACACAAGCCGCTTACGGGTGGCGTGGTGAGTTTGTACATCGCACAAAAATGAAACGACAAACAGCTTTATTTTTTTTCTTAATTATTTTGTCCTCAATTGTTTATGGGCAAGATAAAAATATAGAAAACTTAAAAACAGAAGACAAAAAACGTTTGCGTTTTGGGTACTATTTAGGCTTAAATTCGGTGGGTGCAAAAATGGAATACCTGCCAACAGCTTCTGGGCAATCGTTCCGATTGCTCGTAAAGCCTAAGGCAAGTTTTGATGTTGGTCTTTTGGCTGATGTACGCATCAACGAATTTTTAAATATCCGTTTTCATCCCGGAGTGGCGTTTGTAGAGCGTGAAATCAAATTTCCTTTTTCGGAGGAATCCCTTTCAAAACCGCTTATTGAACGTATAGTAAAGTCAAATTATGTGCGCTTTCCGTTGGGTATTAAACTCAACACTAGACGTATTCGTAACGCAAGACCATTTATTATGGGAAGTATGTCGTACAACATTAATATTACAAGTGAGGAAACAAACCCCGAAGACAATACTTCGGGTACCTTTCGCATGCGGCGCAACATGTATGCGTGGGAGTTTGCGATAGGAACCGATGTTTACCTTCCTTATTTTAAATTCACCCCTTCAATCCACGGGATATTTGCGCTCAACAACGAATTGGTGCCAGACAATGACCCTGACAGCCCCTTTACACACTACATTGCCACCATGAAAAGTCGGGGGGTTTTTCTACGCTTTACCTTTGAGTAGTTAGCCCCTTCGCTTAAGTTCACTCAAAATAATTCCTGTAGCCATTGCCGCATTTAGGCTTTCGGCAGCGGGGACTCCGTAACTTGGAATCGCTATGTTTTTAGTGATAATAGATTTGACTTTGTTCGATATTCCTTGCCCTTCATTTCCGATAATCAAAACAGTATTCTTTGGAAGTTTTGTAGTATATAAATCCTCCCCATGCATGTCGGTTCCTACAGCAGCTAAATGATGTTGCGCTATAAAAAAAGGTAAATCGACATAGTGCACCCGCACTTTTGCCAACGATCCCATACTGGCCTGCACCACTTTAGGATTAAAACAATCTACTGTATCTGTTGAACAAATCAAGTGTGCCATATTAAACCAATCGCAAAGACGAATAATCGTACCCAAATTTCCCGGGTCACGAATACCGTCAAGTGCTAAATTTAATGCGCTAGGCTTAATATCCGCAGGTTGAGGAAGCTTAAACGCAGCCCAAAAAGAAGGAGGCGTACTAAGATTGCTCACCTTTTTCATTTCGGTTGGAGATACGATTTGGGAAGCAAAACCTTCATGTTTTTCCAGACTGAAGCAACGGTATAGCTCAAACCCATTTGCTAAAAATGTGACGATCGATTTCTTACCCTCAACAGCAAAAAGCCCGTATTGTTTACGGTATTTTTTTTGTCCTAATTGAACTAACTGCTTTAATTCGTTTTTGCTAACCATGTATTTGATGTATTTTTGAGCAATACAACTTATCTGTTGACCACACGATTTTCAAAAATACTAGGTTTTTGTGGGCTTTTTGCCATAACGGTTGGCTGTTCGGTAACGCAACGCCTTCCAAAAGATACTATTTTGCTTAAAAAAAGTGAGGTTTTAGTTGACAACAAAAAAGCCGCTGACTCGATAGAAAACATCATTCAACCCAAGCCAAACAAACGCTTTTTGGGTATCCCGTTCGGATTGCTCCTTTATCAAAGTGCCAATGATAGTGCGGGTGTTAATTTTGACAAGTGGCTCACCAAAAAACCCCATCGTAAAAAACGAATGGAGGCATTGTGGTCTGCAAAGCAGGTAGCAAAAATGAGAGACTACAAAACCGGTTTTCAAGTGTGGAAACAGCGTACAGGCGAACCGCCAGTACTCACAGACTCCATTGCGAGAACCCTAAACACACAAAAACTTAAAGCCTTTTTTTCTAACGAAGGCTACTTTAACGCTTCGGTGAAAACAAACACAAATGCACTAAACCGAAAAGCTCATGTCAGCTATACAATTACACCAAATACAGCTTATTTTTTGGACAGTATTCAGGCCAATATCCAAAGTCCTGTATTGGATTCTATTTATTATGCTACTGTCGAAAAAAGTGCGCTTAGATCTGGTGAGAGATTTCGCACTATGGAATTTGAAAAAGAACGCAATCGGTTATTTCAGTTATTTCGAAATGCGGGTGTTTATACCTTTCAATTAAACTCCATTGATTTTAATGTAAGGATTGATTCTTCTGGAGTCGATTACCGACTTCCTGTACAACTCAACATTCGCAATTATATTGAAAACCAAGAAGGTACTGCCGTAGAGAAGGAGTATAAAATTTCAAAAATGAATGCGATTAAGGTGCTTATCGGAAAAGCCGGAAACACTGGAAATGAACCTTATGATTCTATTGGAACTTATGAGGACTTGGGACTTTACAGTCAGGGGAAAATGCGTTACAACAGCAAATTATTGCGTGAATCTATTTCGTTTAAAACCAACGAACCCTACAGCGATATTGCCCGAAGCACAACCTTAAAACAACTGACGCGTTTGCAAAGTTTTGACTATCCCACCATTCGCTATAATTATGCAGATGAGGAAGAAACGCTGCTAGATGCCTCTATTTATTTGATGCCAAAAGAACGGTACTCATTGGATTTTGGACTTGATATAACGCAATCAAATATCATTAAAAGAGGTATCGCCTTTAGTTCAGGGCTAAGTGCACTAAACGTATTTCGAGGTGCCGAGACCTTGGAATTTGGCGCACGAGGTTCTGTGGGTCGGTCTGCCGATGTTGCCATTACGGAATTTGCTTTTGATGTTCAACTTCGTGCACCACAGTTTTTACTTCCTTTTGGAAAAAAAATCAATCGACAAGAAATTGCCCCACAAACGATTATTCGGGTCGGATCAGGAACACAAAATAACATTGGGCTAGACAAACAAAACTTAACAGCTGCTATTCAATATCAGTGGAATCCAAAGAAAAACCGCCGTTGGACGTTTTCACTTGCCGATGTTGAATTTGTCAACAACA
>CAZSSZ010000136.1:0-4118 GCA_964609755.1 uncultured Flavobacteriaceae bacterium
TTCCTTGCCCAATACGGCAGTATGGAAGGGCTTTTAGAAAACACCCACGAACTTACAGGCAAGATGAAAGAAAAGATTGAAGCCAACAAAGATCTTGGGCTGCTCTCTAAAAAATTGGCGCGTATTTTATTGGACGTTCCCGTGCAATTTGACGCCAAAAGCTATGTGCTTAGCCAACCCGATGTAAGTGCCGTAAAAGACATTTTTCAAGAGTTGGAGTTTAGACGCCTTAGCGAAACCTTTGTAAAGGTATTTGCGCCCAACGAAGCCCCTCCTGCGGAACCCGAAAAACCGGCTGCCCCACAAGCTGCACCTGTGGCGTTTGATTTGTTTCACCAACCAGGTAGCGGGCAACAAGAAATTGCCTCCACGTCTAAAGACCTTTCCAATACGGCACACCACTACCAATGCGTGCAAACCCCCATGGAACGTAAACTTTTGGTAGAAACCCTGATGTGCCAAAAAAGCGTTTGCTTTGATACGGAAACCACGGGATTGGATGCCTTAACGGCATCGTTGGTTGGGATTGCCTTTAGCTGGCAAGCCCATATGGGCTACTACGTTCCTGTGCCTGAAAATGAAGCGGAGCGCAAAACGGTTTTAGATGATTTGGTACCCTTTTTTGAAAATGCAGCCATAGAAAAAGTGGGGCAAAACCTTAAGTATGACATTAAGGTCATGCACCAACATGGCGTGGCGGTAAAAGGGGCGCTTTTTGACACCATGTTAGCGCACTATATCATCAATCCCGATATGCGCCACAACATGGACGTACTTGCCGAAACCTATTTGGGGTATCAGCCTAAACCCATTTCGGATTTGATTGGAAAAAAAGGAAAAAATCAAGGGTCGATGCGTGATGTACCACTAGACCAACAAACCGAATACGCCGCCGAAGATGCCGATATAACATGGCAACTCAAAGAACATTTTGAAACGGAACTCGGCAAAAACGAACAGCGCGACTTGCTTCATGACGTGGAACTACCCCTAGTAAGAGTGTTGGCATCCATGGAACTTGCCGGAATTCAAATTGATGTACCCTATTTAAATGCGATGTCTACGCAACTGGCACAAGAGGCTAGCGATCTGGAACAACGCATATTTGACCAAGCTGGTGAAACCTTTAATTTGGCATCTCCCAAGCAGTTGGGACCCATTTTGTTTGACAAACTAAAACTGATAGACAAACCCAAAAAGACCAAAACAGGACAGTACTCTACCGCTGAAGATGTGCTCTCAACCCTAGCCAAAGACCATCCCATAGTGGCTGATATTTTGGAGTGGCGAAGTGTTCAAAAACTCAACAGTACCTATGTGGCTGCCCTACCCGAAGACGTAAATGCCAAAACACAACGCGTACATACTGTGTATAACCAAGCTGTGGCTGCCACCGGACGTTTGAGCAGCAATCACCCCAATTTGCAAAATATCCCCATACGCACCCCACGTGGGCAACAAGTACGCAAGGCGTTTGTTGCCAAAGATGATGCGCATGTGCTTATGGCTGCCGATTACTCTCAAATAGAGTTGCGTATTATTGCCTCGCTAAGCGAAGACCCCAGTATGGTAGCTGCTTTTGCCAACAACGAAGACATTCATGCGGCTACGGCAGCAAAGGTATTTGGCGTACCCCTAGCCGAAGTAACCCGAGAACAAAGAAGCCAAGCCAAAACGGTAAACTTTGGAATTATCTACGGCGTTTCTGCCTTTGGGCTAAGCAACCAAACCACGCTAAACCGCACCGAAGCCAAGGCGCTTATTGACACCTACTACGAAAACTACCCCAAGCTCAAAGCCTATATGAGCAACCAAGTGGATTTTGCTCGTGAACACGGCTATGTGGCAACCGTTTTGGGAAGACGACGCTACCTTAAAGATATTAACTCGCGCAACGCTATCGTGCGGGGGGCTGCCGAGCGCAACGCCATAAACGCGCCCATACAAGGAAGTGCCGCCGATATCATCAAACTTGCCATGTTGCGTATTTATGACCGTATGCAAACCGAGGGACTGCGTGCCCAAATGCTGCTGCAAGTACACGACGAATTGGTATTTGAATGCCCCAAAGCAGAATTGGACACCCTAAAAGAATTGGTGCAAACCGAAATGGAACACGCCTACACGCTAAGCGTACCGCTTACCGTAGATATTGGTGTAGGGCAAAACTGGCTAGCAGCGCATTAAATTTACCCTAAAAAACAAATCCCAAAATAGCGTTTGCATTATTGGGGATAGTTTGTACATTTGCAGCCCGCCAATCGGGGGTATGTATTTCCTGTTGGCGTAAACAGAGCTAAAACGTATAGAGTGGACTCATTAAGTTACAAAACCATATCCATCAACAAGCAAAACGCTGATAAACAGTGGGTTGTGGTTGATGCTGCCGACCAAGTATTAGGTCGTTTTTCGTCTAAAGTTGCTAAGCTGTTGCGCGGCAAATACAAACCCAGCTACACCCCACACGTAGACTGTGGCGATAACGTGATTGTTATCAATGCTGATAAAATCAAACTTACGGGCAACAAGTGGACTGAAAAAACTTATATCCGCCACACGGGCTATCCAGGTGGGCAACGTTCACTTACGGCTACCGAAGTATTTCAAAAAGACCCTACCCGCATTGTAGAAAAAGCGGTAAAAGGCATGCTTCCCAAAAACAAATTAGGTGCTGAATTGTTCCGTAACTTGTATGTATTTGCAGGTGAAGAGCACACCCACGGCGGACAGCAACCCAACGCATTAAACATAAACGAGTTAAACTAATATGGAAACCATCCACAAAATTGGTCGCCGCAAAACCGCTATCGCTCGCGTATTCCTTACCGAAGGAGTCGGCAGCATGACGGTTAACAAAAAGCCTATGGCGGAGTACTTTGCAGCGTCTACACTTCAATACAAAATAAACCAGCCTTTTGCACTTACTGAAACTGCAGGGCAGTACAGCCTTAAAGCCTCTGTTGTAGGAGGTGGTTCTAACGGACAGGCTGAGGCAGTGCGTTTAGCCATCTCTCGTGCACTTTGTGAAATAAACGAAGAATACCGTACTGTGCTTAAACCTGAAGGATTGCTTACACGTGATCCACGTATGGTAGAGCGTAAGAAATTCGGTCAGAAGAAGGCGCGTAAAAAATTCCAATTCTCGAAACGTTAACCTTATCGTTGCGCTTGCGCAACATCAAGTTCATTTATATACCATTAATTTGTTGCCATTAGTTTAGCATCTAAATGTTCAGGGCCGAAGACATCGCCACTTGGATATTGCTAATCAGGGAACGTAAACTATATACAACAATGTCTAAAATTGAAATCAAAGACCTTCTCGATGCCGGAGTGCATTTTGGTCACCTTACCCGCAAGTGGAACCCCAACATGGCGCCCTACATTTATATGGAGCGCAATGGTATCCACATCATCAACCTTTACAAATCGGTTGCGAAAATCGAAGAAGCGAACGAAGCGCTAAAGAAAATTGCTGCTTCGGGACGCAAAATTCTTTTTGTTGCTACTAAAAAACAAGCGAAGGATATCGTAGCTGAAAAAGTATCCAACGTAAACATGCCGTACATTACCGAGCGTTGGCCCGGTGGAATGCTTACCAACTTTGTAACCATTCGCAAAGCGGTAAAGAAAATGGCTGCTATTGATAAAATGAAAGCCGACGGGACTTTCGAAACCCTTTCTAAAAAGGAAAAATTACAAGTAGACCGTTTACGTGCCAAATTGGAAAAAAACTTAGGGTCGATTTCGGATATGACGCGTTTGCCAGGTGCCCTTTTTGTGGTTGATATCCGTCGCGAACATATTGCCGTTAAGGAAGCGCAGAAACTGAACATTCCCATTTTTGCTATGGTAGATACCAATGCTGACCCCCGTGAAGTGGATTATGTAATCCCTGCTAACGATGATGCATCAAAATCTATTGAAAAAATCATGAGCATTGTTACCGAAGCTGTTGCCGAAGGACTGCAAGAGCGTCAAAGTGAAAAAGCAGAAGTTGATGCGGCTGCTAGCGAAGGCGAAGTGGTAGCTGAGGTTAAAGAAACGACTCCTGCGGAAATCGTAGAAGAAGCTACTTCGATGGAGTCAGGTCGCAGTTCGCCAGTATGCGTTGTCTA
>CAZSSZ010000137.1:0-4087 GCA_964609755.1 uncultured Flavobacteriaceae bacterium
AACGTGAGTTGGTTATCGGGGACCGCCAAACGGGTAAAACGACCGTGTGTATTGACACCATCCTAAATCAAAAAGAATTTTACGATGCCGGTGAGCCGGTATATTGTATTTACGTTGCGATAGGGCAAAAAGCGTCAACCGTAGCTGGAATTGCCAATACCCTTCAAGAAAAAGGCGCTATGGCATACACCACAATTGTAGCTGCTAACGCTTCTGACCCTGCGCCAATGCAAGTATATGCTCCCTTTGCAGGAGCTGCTATTGGAGAATATTTCCGCGACACAGGGCGTCCAGCACTGATTATTTATGATGATTTGTCTAAGCAAGCGGTTGCCTATCGCGAAGTGTCCTTATTGCTTCGTCGTCCACCGGGACGTGAGGCATACCCTGGAGACGTATTCTATTTGCACTCGCGCCTATTAGAGCGTGCTGCAAAGGTTATTGCCGATGACAGCATCGCCAAGCAAATGAACGATTTGCCCGAAGGGCTTAAATCAAAAGTAAAAGGAGGAGGGTCGTTAACTGCCTTACCGATTATCGAAACCCAAGCAGGTGACGTATCTGCCTATATTCCTACCAACGTAATTTCGATTACTGACGGACAGATTTTCTTAGAGTCTGACTTGTTTAACTCGGGTGTACGTCCTGCAATTAACGTAGGTATTTCGGTATCACGTGTTGGAGGTTCGGCTCAGATCAAATCGATGAAAAAGGTAGCGGGTACGCTAAAATTAGACCAAGCGCAATTCCGCGAATTGGAAGCCTTTGCCAAGTTTGGTTCTGACCTTGACGCAGCCACATTGAATGTGATTGAAAAAGGAAAGCGCAACGTGGAAATCTTAAAGCAAGCGCAAAACGATCCGTTTGCTGTAGAAGACCAGATTGCTATCATTTTTGCAGGGGCTAAAAACTTGTTACGCCAGGTGCCCGTAGAAAAAGTAAAAGAATTTGAGCAAAGCTATTTGGAGTTGCTTAATGCCAAACACCGGGATGTGCTAGACACGCTAAAAGCGGGTAAACTCACCGATGAGGTTACCGAAACGCTAACCAAAGTAGCCACTGACCTCGCCGCACAATACGCATAACCCATGGCAAACCTTAAGGAAATACGCAATCGGATTAGCTCTGTATCGTCTACGATGCAGATTACCAGTGCCATGAAAATGGTATCGGCAGCAAAACTGAAAAAAGCGCAAGACGCCATTACGGCAATGCGCCCCTATGCTGCCAAACTAACGGAACTATTGCAAAACCTTAGCGGTGCCGCACAAGATGATGACGCCAGCGCATACACACAAGCGCGTGCCGTAAAACGTGTATTGTATGTTCCCATTACCTCAAATCGTGGGCTTTGTGGCGGATTTAATTCCAGCATCATCAAAGAAGTAAAAGCACAAGCGGGTGCTGCTGATGCAGCCACGGCTGTGTTTACTATTGGGAAAAAAGGAAACGATATTCTTAGCAAAGAATTTGAGGTAGTTGGACACAACACCGCAGTTTTTGATGACCTTACTTTTGCCAACGCTGCCGACCTTGCCCAACAGCTTATGGATGGCTTTGTAGCCGAACAGTTTGATGAAGTGCATTTGGTGTATAACCGCTTTAAAAATGCCGCTACGCAAGTGGTAACCGTTGAGCAATTTTTACCGCTAGTGGCTGAAGCGTCAGACGCGCAAACCGAAACAGATTATATCTACGAACCAGGTCAGGCAGAAATTTTCAATACCTTATTGCCCAAGGCATTAAAGATGCAATTGTTTAAGGCGTTGCGTGATTCGTTTGCTAGCGAACACGGTGCCCGTATGACCGCTATGCACAAGGCTACTGACAATGCTACTGACCTTCGCAATCAGCTTAAGCTGACCTATAACAAAGCACGTCAAGCGGCTATTACTAACGAGATTTTAGAAATCGTTGGGGGTGCCGAGGCACTAAATGGCTAGTCCGTTAAGCGCGCATTTTTCTTATTTTTAACGGATGAAATCCAAAACAGTACTTCGTGTCTTTGGTGTTACGCTCTGTTTGCTCGTCATTCCAGCGATTGGCATGCTATTTTCGGATGATGTCAACTGGGGGCCAAAAGACTTTTTAGTTACAGGGGGGTTGATTTTTGGGTTAGGTGTTTTGATAGCGCTTGCACGGCAACGAATTTCAAAAAAGCGCAGGCGCATTGCTGTCATTGCCTTTGGTATTTTGGTGTTTTTACTGTTATGGCTAGAACTTGCCGTAGGCATTTTCGACTCGCCCATAGCTGGCAACTAATATTTTGGCGTTGTTTTTGATAGCAGTATTCCAAATCTTTTATCATGAAACACCTTATGTTTACCCTTTTTGCGCTGCCCCTGTTGTGGGCGCAACCGCAAGATGAAAATCATATCCCATATATCGAAACCAGTGCCGAGGCAGATTCGTTGGTTGTACCTGACGAAATTTACCTTAGCATACACCTCCGCGAAATAGACGACCGCAACAAATTAAGCGTTGAGGAGCTTGAAAAGCGTCTGCTACAAACACTGCAAGGGCTAAACATTGACATTGAAAAACAACTCAAACTCGCCGACTTATCGAGTAATATCAAAAGCTATTTTCTGCGCCGAAAAGACATTAAAAAAAGCAAACGCTACGAGCTAAAAGTATACGATGCTACCACCGCCGGGCGAGTGTTGGCAGCCCTAGAAGAAAAAAACATTTCGAACGTGCGGCTAACCCGAACAGATTACAGCAAACTGGAGGAATTAAAACTCCACCTTTTGGGCGAGGCGGTTACCAAAGCCAAAGCTCGTGCCAACGCCATGGCAAAACCCCTAGGGCAGCGTGTTGGCGAGGCGCTATACCTCTCAGACGATTTACAGTCAGGCTTTGTGGGCTATCGCCAAAAGGCAATGGACAATGTTGTGGTGGCGTACGCTATGGACATGGAAGAGGTTGCCCAACCCGAAATTCAGTTTCAACCGCAAAAAATACACGTGCGGGTGCAAGTACGCTTTAGGTTAAACAACTAAACGCATAGCCCTGCACTGCATCAAGCCCCCATTGTGGGGCTTTTTTATGCTTCTTGGTTTACTTTGACAACCTTTACCATTTCTTCTATGGGTACTTCTAAGGCGTTGGCGATGCGTAATAGTGTTTTGGTAGTAGGGTTTGTTTTGCCTTTTTCTACAAGACGCAGGGCAGAGTCTGGCACGTTTAGGTCTATGGCAAGTTCAAATTGTTTGATTCCTTTTTGTTTTCGTAAGGCAACAATTCGCTTACCTAGTGCTTCCATAAAGGCTTGTTCTGCTGCTGTTAATGCCAAAGTTCAAAATTTTAGCAAAAAATAGCAAAACCGATAACAAATATCCGATTATATATTATCGTTTTAGTTGATTTAAGCCTAAATTAATTAAAAAAATTCCGATAATATATTATCGTTTTTTATATATTAGCCACGTTAAACCTAAATCTTACTTAAATGAATTATCCTAGATATGGTATATTAACTATCTTTATAAACTCCTCTACTAGCGTAAATAAAACGCTAGGTGATTCTCAAACCTCACAATATAACAGTAAAAAGGCAACAATCCTTTTGTTGTTTTTTTTAACCCTGCTTTCAACTACAACTTATGCGCAACGCGTAACTACGATTGATAGTAAGGGGACACGTATGACCACTGGAAACATTATAAGTGAGGGCACTACTGCACCCACAAACCCAACGCCCATACAAGGCGATGTGTGGTTTGATACCGCTACTAATTTGATAAAAACCTATAACGGCTCCACATGGAAGACCGTAGCTTCTTTTGACCCCAACGACCTTAAAGACGACCAAAAAATTGATGTTTTTACCCTTGTTGGAAATACACTGTCGTTGAGTTTAGAAGATGATGGCGAAGCAACCAAAACCCTCGATTTAAGCACAGCAGGCACCGATGACCAAAATTTAAGCCTTGCCGGGAATACGCTGACTTTAGAAGACGGCGGTAGTGTTGACCTCACACCTATTCTTGGCACGGGGGGCACCGATGACCAAAATCTAACGGTAACCGCTGGCGCAGCCGATACTTCTGTTATTGATATGGAAGACGGTACAGATGTAACCCTA
>CAZSSZ010000138.1:0-4082 GCA_964609755.1 uncultured Flavobacteriaceae bacterium
ACTCTTGGAAATTTCATTGCCATACTCCCTCCAGCAGTGCTCTTACTTCTTTTTTCAGATTTCTTTTCCGTCAAAAAATTAGTAAACCCCGAGTTCATAACTAGTTTGGGTTTTATTGCGTTGCTTGCCTTTTTTGGCACTGCCATTGCAAAAGTCATGTTCAACCGATTTGTAAAAATGGCATCTGCTGTTTTTGCCTCTTCAGTAACCTATACCTTACCCATTGTAGCCCTGTTTTGGGGTATTTTAGATGGTGAGCGCATCAGTCCATTACAATTATTGGCAACCGCAATTATTTTGATAGGGGTTTCGCTAGCCCACAGACCCGCGAAACCCAAATAAAACTATTACTCAGGGTTGATAGCTACGCTATCTAGCGATAGGGAAATATCTTGTCCCCCCATGTTAAAACTCTTTTTTCCAGGAAGTGTTAAGCCCGATTTTTCAGTATACTCCGAAAAATCTGTGCTATTGGTTTGCATTTGCCCACCAAAGTTTACCATAGTAGATTCCCTAAGTTTTAGCCCTGAATCTACCCCATAGTAATAGGTGTAGCTTACGCCCGTTCCAGAAACCTTAATCGTGTAGGCATTTTCTCCATTGATATCTTCGATACCTTCTAACGCGACTTCATCACTGTTAAGCAGTGCCATTTCAGGAAATGCACCAAGCGTTTTTTTCATATCGTCATGGATGGCTTTTGGCAAATCCATTTGATTTGGACCTTGCTTCATATAAGCACTTGCTTCCGAAACCACACTAGTCATCATGGCATTTCCGCCAACTGAAATCACCTGCTTTTGCTCGACTGCCGAAAAGGTTTCTTCCACTTCAAGGGCAGTTTGCATAAATTCTCCTTTATATGTCAATTTCAATGCCTTCAAATCGGAAATAGTACTAGCCCCTATTTTTTCCAAATAGTTTTTCAATACGCTTTTTGCGGTAACTCCTCCTTCTACTGCAGCTTTTTGCGGTCTATCGATAGGCATTCCGTATTTGTCATAATACGAAACACTAAGTTTTGCTCCGTTAAAAACTACATTTTCCAAGTTGTCTAGTACATCTACCCCCTTACCAGTTACTACTACGCGCGCTTGATTTACATTAAAGTATTTTTGCGCTACGCGTAGCACATCTTCAGCCGTAACGGAATTGATATTGTCTAAATAATTTTTATAAAAATCCGTATCCAAGTTTTCGGTGGCAACCTCCAAAGCAAATCGAGCTATAGTAGCGGGATTTTCCAACGATCGCACAAAACTTCCCACATATTTTGCCTTTGCTTTCTTAAGTTCACTTTCCGTAACCAATTCGGTGCGAATGCGTTTAATTTCACTAAGTAATTCAACAACGGCACTGTCAGTAACCTCGTTGCGCACGCTTGCCGTTGCACGGAATCGGGTAGCTGTACGTTTGTTGTTGCCAATGCTGGAGTACGAGCCATAGGTGTAGCCTTTGTCTTCGCGGAGGTTTAAGAACAAACGTGCTTCACCGCCACCGCCAATTATGGAATTTGCCATAAGCACTGGAAAATAATCAGGGTCTTTTTTTGCCAAATGTGTAGTGCTTTGCACCACCACTTCCGACTGCACGGCATTGGGCATATTTACAAAATCGATTTGCGTTTTTACAGGGTTAGTAACTTCAGGAAGCGGACTTGCAGCAACGGGTTGTGCTATCCATTTTTTGAAGTGTTTTTTGACAAGCGATTCTACCGTAGCGGCATCGATATCGCCAACAACCACTAAGTATGCGTTGTCAGGTCTAAACCGCGCATCATAAAAGCGTTGTATGTCTTCCAATTTGATATTGTACACCGTTCCAGCGGTAGTGTATTCGCCATAGGGGTGATTGCCCCCATACGCCAACAGCGCTTCAACACGTCTTGCGGCAGAAGTTACATCTTTTTCATTAGACTTTAAGGCATCAATCAGTACGTCACGTTCTTTGATAAACTCCTCTTCTGTGAAATTTGGATTGATTGCAGCATCTGCCATCATTTCAAAAACACGTGGGAAATAGCGTGTCAGCGACTGCGCAAAGGCACCCGATGTGCTAATACTAATATTTGCACCCATAAAATCAACTTCGTCGTAGAAGTCATCTTTTGCTATTTTTTTTGATCCTTTTCCAAGCAGGCTGCCCGTAAGCTCTCCCATTCCAGCTTTTGTACCCTCCAAAATGGGTGGATTGTCAAGGGTTAAACTCGCGCTTACTTGAGGTAGTTTTCGGTTTTCTACCACCATCACGGTAAGCCCGTTTTTGAGTTTGAATTGATGCGGTTCTTTCACCTGAATGCTGGGCGCAGGACCGGGTTTGGGTTGTTGGCTTCGGTCAATTTGCGCAAATGCCGAAACGGTTAGTAGTGCGGTAAATAATACAAGTAATTTTTTCATCGTGCTATCATTTAGTTGGTTTCAGATTCTGGTAAATATTCAAGCACCAAACGCTGGTTGGTGTTTAGGTACTTTTTGGCAATATCACGAATTTCTTCTCGAGTAATGGAACGGTAAATATCAATTTCGTTGTTTATCAGATTGGTGTCACCATACAACATATAATACCGCGCTAATGAATTGGCAATACCCTCGATAGAGGCGTTACTGCTTACAAAACCATTTTCGAATTTGTTCAGCAATTTCTGATAATCACGCTCCGAAATCAATTCAGTTTGCACTTTTACAATTTCAGCATCCATTTCTTCTTTTAAGTCGTCTAACTGAAATTCGCCTTGCGGAAGCCCATATAAAATGTACATACCGTAGTCTTCTTGCGAAAAATTAAGTGTGCCTGTTTGAAGCGCCATCTTTTTTTCGTCCACTAGTTTTTTATAGAGTTTAGAGCTAGGTCCATCACTCAAATAGGTCGAAATCATATCCAATATCCGCGAATCACGTGCTTTAAACGAAGGAGTGCGGTAGGCAGCAATTAGGGCAGGAATTTGAATATTCCCATCGTATGCCGTTGCATTGCGTTGTTCCTTGATGGGGTCTTCTTCGAAGTTTTCTCTTACGATTTCCGCCCCTTTTGGTATATCCCCAAAATAGTCTTTCACCATTTTTTTCGTGACGTCTATATCAATGTCTCCAGCCACTACAAGCACAGCGTTATTCGGCACGTAGAATTTTTTGTTGAATGCCAAAAACTCATCGAGTGTTGCGGCATCTAGGTGCTCCATTTCGCCAATGGTCGTCCAGCGGTAAGGGTGTTTGGTGAAAAGATGTTTTTTTACATTTTCCAAAAACTTCCCATAGGGCTGATTGTCAACTCTAAGGCGTTTTTCTTCTTTTACGACTTCGTTTTGAGTGTCCACGCCATCTTGTTCAATAATGGGGTGTAGAATACGCTCCGATTCCATCCACAAGCCCAATTCCAGATTATTAGATGGAAAAACCTCGTAGTAATAGGTTCTATCATCGGTGGTATTAGCATTGTTGGTGCCGCCGTTTTCGGTTACGATAGAAAACCAGGCACCGTTTTCAATGTTTTCGGTGCCTTCAAAAAGAAGGTGTTCAAAAAAGTGAGCAAAGCCTGTGCGGTCGGGCTGTTCGTCTTTGGCACCCACGTGGTACATCACCGAAGTGGTTACCACAGGTGCTGTATTGTCTTGGTGTAGAATTACATGTAAGCCATTGGAAAGGTCGTACTCCTCGAAGGAAACGGATTGTGCTGACACAACCCCGGCTACGAATAAAAAGGCTAAAGAGGTGTATTTATTCATGTTTTAGGAATTTAGTGTTTCAATTTAGCAATTAACGCTAAGAATCACAACGACTTGCTCAAAAAATTGTTACACATAAAAAACGGTTGGTTGATTGGGAACAAGATTGTATATTTGCCCCCGCTTCAATAGGAAGTATTAAAACAAAAAATATGTTTGCAATCGTAGAGATAGCAGGGCAGCAATTTAAAGTTGCAAAAGACCAGAAGGTATTTGTACATCGTTTGGACGCCAAATCCGGAGATAACGTTTCGTTTGACAAGGTATATTTGGTAGCAGACGGCGACAATGTTACCGTAGGCGCCCCGGCTGTAGCCAATGCTTCGGTAGAAGCAAAAGTGGTTCGTCATTTGAAAGATGA
>CAZSSZ010000139.1:0-3998 GCA_964609755.1 uncultured Flavobacteriaceae bacterium
AAGCTTTGGAAACAGAACCCAATGTTATTGCGGCAGCCTGTCCGTTCTGCAATACCATGATGACGGATGGTGTAAAAAACAAACAACAAGAGAGTAGGATTGCCGTTATGGATATTGCGGAACTCCTTCAACAGGCTCAAGACTTATAATATGATCATCCCTTTTGAAGATTTAAGCAACGAAGCTCGCATTTGGATTTATCCCTCCAGCAGACCTTTTACAGCAACGGAAAAGGCGGAGATTTCCGAAAAACTTACTACTTTTCTTACCCAATGGACAGCGCACGGCGCTGCGCTACAAGCAGGGTTTTCCATGCCCTATAACCGATTTATTGTTATTGCCCTAGACGAAACCCAACACGCTGCAACGGGCTGTTCTATTGACGCCTCGGTACATTTTATGCAAGCATTAGAAAAGGAGTATGATATTATGCTGCTCGACAAAATGAATGTGAGTTTTAAGCAAGGGGAGTACATTACGTACAAGCCATTGCTTGATTTTAGGGCAATGGTCAAAAACAAATCTGTTACCGAAAATACCATTGTTTTTAATAATCTAGTGATCAATTTAGGAGAATTTCTATCGCAATGGGAGGTTCCTGCCAAAGACAGTTGGCACGCACGCTATTTTTAGCCTACCTTTAGACTATGCATCGTTTCGTTTTTTGGGTATTTTTTTTTCCCACTATGTTGTTTGCGCAGTCGCAACACCAATGGGTAGACAGCGTCTATACTTCCATGACGCTAGACCAAAAAATCGGACAGCTCTTTATGGTTATGGCATACCCAGACGGGAATACACTAAAGCAAAAACAAACCTTACAACACATTCGAAATCATCATATTGGAGGGGTGTTGTTTTCTAAGGGAACTTCAGCACAACAACAAAAAGACACCCAACGCTATCAGCGCGTTTCGCAAGTCCCGCTGTTTATTGCTGCAGATGCAGAGTGGGGGATGTCAATGCGTCTTGATGACGTTTCACCCTATCCCTACGCCATGACCTTGGGAGCCTTGCCTGACGAAAATTTGATTTACGCGCTGGCAAAGCGCATGGGCGTTCGCAAACGAAAAATGGGCATTCATATATCCTTTGCCCCCGTAGCAGATGTAAATACCGAAGCTAAAAACCCCATTATAGGTGTTCGAGCATTTGGGGACAATCCTATACGAGTGGCACGTCAAGCCACCACTTTTATGGAAGGATTACAAGATGCTGGAATACTTGCTGTGGGAAAACATTTTCCTGGGCATGGAGCTGCAATAGTAGATTCACACAAAAGTCTCCCGACAATTTCACACACCAATAATCAACTTGATAGTATTGATTTAGTGCCGTTTAGAAAACTAATTACTAGTGGGGTAAAGGGAATAATGGTCGGGCATTTGAGGATTCCCACACTCGAAAAAGATTCAATTCCTGTTTCGGTTTCTACTAAAGTGATTGCTGATTTGTTGCAAAAACAGTTGGGGTTTAAGGGTTTAATTTTTACAGATGCGCTGAACATGAATGGCATAACGCAATCTGTTGAATCTCCTGCATTGGCAGCTTTTTTGGCGGGTGCGGATGTGCTTGTAATACCCCAAAACCTTACTAAAGCCATTGCTTCAATCAGAACAAGTTATGTTAATAGGGATATTGGTCCAGAAAGATTGGAGATTTCTGTAAAGAAGATTCTAACTGCAAAATACGCGTTGGGCTTACATCAAAGAAAAAATCTAATTTCGGATGCAAAGGCACTAAAAACTAATTATGAAGATGTCTATCTAAAACAGCAAATAGCGTTGAAAAGCATTGTAAATGTATACGCAAAACCCAATCATTTTCCTTTAATACCCAATAGGGACATTGCTTATTTGGCATTAGGAAAAGCAAACGACAATTCTTTTTTAGAACAGCTTCAAGAGTTTACCAAAAGTATAGAAAGCGTATCAGTAGACACTGTAAAACCCATGCGTGGTAAAACGATTATAGTGGGTGTTTTTGCGGATACCTCTACACCTTGGAAAAATGCTTTTTTACCTCAAAAAGATGCAGCCATACTCCATCAATTGGCTAATCAAAATAAGGTTTATCTGGTTGTTTTTGCCAAACCTTATGCGCTACATCAATTTCCAAATCTCACTATCTTTTACAATGTCTTGTGGGCACACGAAAACCAACCCGAGTTTTCCAAAGCCGCCGCGAAGGTTCTTTTTGGAAAGCACAATGCGGTGGGGGTTTTTCCTGTAAAAATGAAGCAATAGTTATTCATGAAAGCTATTGAATCTTTTCCCGATATTTGCACTATGGTTATTATTCACTTCCCTAAAGCCACCTTCCGTTTATGAAAATTGCTATTGTTTGTTATCCTACCTATGGGGGTAGTGGTGTTGTGGCTACGGAGTTGGGTATCTCGTTGGCAGACAGAGGTCATGAAGTTCATTTTGTAAGTTACAAACAACCTGTTAGGTTGCAATCTCTTGCTGGAAACCTTCATTTTCATGAGGTGCACGTACCTAAATATCCGCTTTTTCATTTTCAGCCTTATGAGTTGGCCCTGTCGAGTTTGTTGGTAGAAATGGTAAAACTGCATGAAATCGAACTTTTACACGTACACTATGCCATACCGCATGCCTATGCAGCTTACATGGCAAAACAAATGCTCAAGGAAGCGGGAATTGATATTCCTGTAGTAACTACCTTGCATGGATCTGATATTACCCTTGTGGGGAATCATCCGTTTTACAAGCCTGCGGTTACCTTTAGTATTAACAATTCGGATGCTGTAACGGCGGTTTCCAAAGATTTACGAAGCGATACGTTTAGCTTTTTTGATGTACATAAAGAGATTCATGTGGTTCCCAATTTTATTAATGTGGCACGCTATGATAAGATTCGGTTGAATTGTAAACGTGCAACAGTAGCAAAGCCCAACGAGGTGATTGTAACCCATGTAAGCAATTTTAGACCGGTAAAACGGGTGATGGATGTGGTGGAAACCTTTGCCAAAATCCGTGCTGCAATGCCTGCAAAACTCATGATGGTTGGTGATGGTCCCGACCGTTTGTCGGCGGAATCCCGTTGTCGTGAATTGAATATCTGGGACGATGTTGTTTTTTATGGAAAAACCAACGAGGTGAGTAAAATTTTATGTTTTTCTGACTTGATGTTATTGCCCTCACAAACAGAGAGTTTTGGATTGGCAGCATTGGAAGCTATGGTAGCGGCTACCCCTGTAATTTCTTCTAATACCGGTGGACTACCTGAAGTGAATATTCACGGCGAAACGGGCTATTTGACAGATGTTGGCGATGTAGATACTATGGCAAAACACGCCATTTCATTGCTTTCAGATAAAGAATTATTGGTCAAATTAAAGCAGCAGGCATATGCCAAGGCATGCACTTTTGATGTACACAACATTGTACCCATTTACGAGGAACTATATCAAAAAGTACTTTCTTAATTACATTCGAAATACCCCAAAAGCATCACTGCCCTCAATGGAAGTGTTGTTTACCGTTGCCAAGCAAAGACTTAGGTATTTACGGGTATCGCGTGGGTCTATCACTCCGTCGTCCCACAGCTCAGAAGTTGCATGCCAGACACTAGCTTTTTGTTGCGCATCTTGATACATGGCATCTTTTTCCTTTTTGAGTTGCTTTTCGTCTACGGCTTTTCCTAAAGAAGCTGCGGATTGACGTTTTACAATTTCCATGACCCCCGCAAGTTGCTCGGCTCCCATTACTCCCGATTGTACGTTGGGGTAGGAGAATAAAAATCGTGGTTGAAACGAACGTCCACACATGGCGTAATTTCCAGCGCCATAAGAGTTTCCAATCAAAAGGCTAATATGTGGCACTGTACTTCCCGAAACCGCATGAATGAGTTGCGCTCCGCTGTTAATCATCCCGTTTTGTTCGTATTGCTTGCCTACCATAAATCCGGTGGTGTTGTGAATAAACAACAAAGGGGTATTTGATTTGTTTGCGAGTTGGATAAACTGCGTAGCTTTT
>CAZSSZ010000140.1:0-3997 GCA_964609755.1 uncultured Flavobacteriaceae bacterium
GAGCCTTCAATATCAACCTTTAAGATATCAATATGGGTTAGACCAAATTGTTTCATAATACCATCGATGGTATATCCTTTTACTGTTTCTATGGATGCTGTTTCAGATTCACTAACCATAAATCCCCAGTGCCCCAAACCAACGTCATCAATTAAAAGGTTGGTAGCACGTTTCCAAACACCTCCTTTAATGCAAAAAATGTCATTATAATGCGTTGTGTTTTTCATTAACAGTTCAAAGTTAGATTCTTCAGGTTCAATGGATATTATTTTAGCGTCTGGAAATTGGTTTTTAAAATAAACCGTTCCAAGTCCAATATTTGCTCCACAGTCGAGGATTACTTTTGGATTTAGCGAATGAGTCATTTCATACTCACAATCAATAAATACCTGTTGAAGCGTTGACAAGTCCGAGGTTTTGCTTCGTAGAAATATCGGGAAGGGAAATTCACGGTGTGAAAACCTGATGGGATTATTACGCTTAAAAACCATTTTAAATAAGAGTAAAACGCCTGGAAAACCAAATCTTTGGTAGTATCGCGCAATTTTTTTTATAAGCCGAAGAGGTTTTATCATGTAGACCTAAACAGTATTATTTAACAGAATTTGATATTATGCGCAGCATTTTTTCGATGCCTAATATACGGATCCTTTTTCGGCTCAAATTAAAAAATCTGTATTTGCGTTTTTGGATTTATTACACCGCCTTAAGCACATGGGTTACGATCCCCCAAATGATAAGCTCATTTTCTTCGGTGACTTGTAGGGGTTTATACTGTGCGTTTTCGGGCATTAGCCACACGCAGTCTTTGTCCACTTTTAGGCGTTTTACGGTAAATTCTCCGTCTACAAAACACACGGCAATTTTACCGTCTGCGGGCTCTAAGCTACGGTCTATAACCAACAAATCACCGTCGTCCAGTCCAGCACCTACCATAGACTGCCCTGCCACGCGGGCGTAAAAAGTAGCCGCCTCATTTTTGACTACGGCTTTGTCTAGGCTAATGCGCACCTCTTTAAAATCGTCTGCTGGCGAGGGAAACCCCGCTGAGATGCCTTCCTCGGCAAGCCACACATCGGCTTTGTTGCTGGTGTCAGGGCTGTAAAAATGCAGGGTAGTGGTATTTTTCATCGTACGGTAATAATATCGTTAATATCGGTGGTGTAGCGCGCTGACAAATGCGCTTGCTTCATCTTAAAGGTGCGCCTTAGGTCTTGGTTGGCGAGCTTTATTTTGTGCGGTCCATATTTACGGTGCAATTGGTCAATGCGGTGCATTAGTGCATCGTGGCGTGCGTCTTCCTTGTCAAACAGCGTGAGTTGTTGTGTGCTTTTGGGGACAATTCCCGTAACCATAACCCCCGCTTTTTTATACTGAATGCCTTCTTTATAGATGTGTTCTAACCCCTTTAGTGCATACTTGCTTAACGTTAAGTTCGATTGCGAAGCAAACGGCATCGTTAGCAGCGTACTGTTGCGGTATTGTGGCAAATCGGACATAAACGGGTTGCTGCGCACAAATACATACACGGCATGGCAACTGCTGCCCTGCTGCCGCAATTTTTCGGCACAGAGGGTGGCATAGGTTGAGATGCGCTCGCGCAATTCCTCGTAAGAATCAATGAGGGATTCAAAACTGCGGGTGGTGGCAATGGCTTTTTTGGGCGAGGGAATCAGTTCCATGGGAATGGTGGCGGTTCCTTCTAGGTCTTTTTTTAACCGAAGCCCTACCACGCTCATGTGTTTGCGTACCCAATCGTCCGAAAGTTGCGTAAAATCATAGGCGGTTTGCACGTTGTTAAATGCCAGTCGGCGCGCGTGCTGCCGCCCGATGCCCCATACATCGGAAATGGGGAGCCACTTTAGTGCTTTGATGCGTTTTTCTTCCGAGTCAATCACGTATACACCCTTGGTTTTTTCGGCAAATTTTTTGGCGATTCGGTTCGCAACTTTGGCAAGTCCTTTGCTTGGTCCCAAACCAATGCTTACGGGCATCCCCGTCCATTTGCGTATGCGCTTGCGCATCTGTTGCGCATAGGCTTCCATGTCGTAGTGCTGAAACCCATCGAAGTGCAAAAAGGCTTCATCAATGCTATATACTTCTACCTCGGGCGCAAACTGCCTAAGTACGTCCATTACGCGCTGACTCATATCGCCATACAAGGGGTAGTTTGACGAAAAAACCTTGACGTTATGCTGCCGAAAAAAAGACGAAAATTTGTGTGCTGGCGCGCCCATGGGTAACCCAAGGGCTTTGGCTTCGTTACTGCGCGCAATAACACATCCGTCATTGTTGGACAAAATCGCAATAGGCTTGCCTTCTAATGTGGGTTGAAAAATGCGCTCGCACGAAGCGTAAAAGTTATTGCAATCGACTAAAGCAAACACATTCAAAACTACATTTTTTTGTTAATATTTGGATAAAATTTTTTTTCAATTAAAACGTACTCCAATACTGACAAATGCAGTACATTTGTACTGTACAACCACCTTAGATGGACAAGTTTTCGTTTCTCAATGCCGCCCATACGGCGCATTTTGCACAGCTCTACGACCAATACCTCATCAACCCGGATAGTGTAGAGCCCAGTTGGCGTGCTTTTTTTCAGGGGTTTGACTTTGGTGTAGAAAACGGTGCCGAATTTGCCAATGTAGAAGTTCCCGAAAATGTATTAAAAGAGTTTCAGGTAGTAAAACTTATCGACGGTTACCGTGGTAGCGGCCATTTGTTTACCCGAACCAACCCTGTGCGTGAACGTAGAAAATACAAACCTACTCTTGCCATTGAAAACTTTGGTCTTTCACACAACGATTTGCATACCGTATTCTCTGCAGGAGAAATTATTGGGATTGGACCAGCAACACTTGCCGATATCATTGTACACCTAGAGCGCATTTATTGCGAGTCCATTGGGCTAGAGTATATGTTTATTCGGCATCCGCAACGTGTAAACTGGATTCAAAAGTGGATCAATAAAAACGGCAATCACCCCAATTTTAGTGCTGACGAAAAAAAGCATATTCTAAAAAAACTAAATGAGGCGGTTACTTTCGAAAACTTTTTGCATACCAAATATGTGGGGCAAAAACGTTTTTCACTCGAAGGAGGAGAGTCGCTGATTCCTGCCCTTGATGCCCTAATTGAGGGCGCTGCTAAAGAGGGTGTTGAAGAGTTTGTTGTGGGGATGGCACACCGGGGTCGATTGAACACCCTAACCAATATTTTTGGGAAACCGGCACAAGATATTTTTAGCGAGTTTGACGGCAAAGATTACGAGGAAGAGGTTTTTGACGGCGATGTAAAATACCACTTGGGCTGGACGTCAAAACGCCAAACCGATGCGGGCTATCAGGTGAATATGAATATTGCGCCAAACCCATCGCACCTAGAAGCTGTAAATGCGGTGGTAGAAGGCATCGCTCGTGCCAAACAAGAAAAAAACTACAAGGGCAATACGCGAAAAGTCATGCCTATTTTGATTCATGGCGATGCTGCAATTGCGGGTCAGGGCGTGGTCTATGAGGTGGTGCAAATGGCACAACTTGACGGGTATCGAACTGGAGGAACGGTGCATATCGTGGTGAACAACCAAATCGGATTTACAACAAACTATTTGGACGGACGCTCAAGTACTTATTGTACTGATGTGGCAAAAGTTACGCTTTCCCCGGTCTTGCACGTCAACGCCGATGATGCCGAGGCAGTAGTACACGCCATGCATTTTGCATTGGCATACCGTAACCATTTTTCTAGAGATGTATTCATTGATTTATTAGGGTATCGCAAATACGGGCACAACGAAGGAGACGAGCCACGCTTTACACAGCCTAAGCTCTACAAAGCTATTGCCAAACACAAAAACCCTCGTGACATTTATGCGGCGAAACTTATTGCAGAAGGGGTAGTTCGTCAAGATGAACTCATACAAATGGAGGCGGATTACAAACAAACTCTTGAGGAAAAATTGGAAGACGCACGCCAAGCCTCCAACACCGTT
>CAZSSZ010000141.1:0-3959 GCA_964609755.1 uncultured Flavobacteriaceae bacterium
TTCCTTTTGTAAACCTATAACCGCGTCTGAAGTTCCATCGGGAGAATTATCATCAACAACCAACACATCTGAAGCCAATGGAAGTCCCAAAACAGCTTCGATAATATCTTGAATGTTTTCCACCTCGTTATAGGTGGGAATAACAACTACAGTCGAATTCATAGATGAGCTAAAATACGTATTAATTGGGGTGCATGGCGTAAAATTTAGATACTTTTGTAGGGTGTATGAACTTCGAGAACTTAACGCATACTATCTGGGGCTTTTTTTATTGACAGTCCTAGTTGTTCTTGTTGTTTTTAAACACACAAACCCTTCGCGATATCGTTCCATGGTGTTCTTTTGGCTTCGCACAAGCAGCAGCGAAGAGTTTAACAAACCCTATACCCTCAGCAGGGCGTTTTCATGGTTAGGATTTCTCTTTCGAGCCCTTGTTTTTGGAAGCATTGCACAAGTGTATTTAACCAAATCTTTAAACCCTATGGTATTTGATGCTAAAATGCTGCTTTGGGCATTGGAATTTATGTTGTTTTGGGGTGCCAAAACCCTCGTTGAAGGAGGGTTGGCTGCAATGCTTGGGTTTCGTGATGGGCTTCTAAAAATCTTCTACATCCGTTCTATATTCAAAGAAAAACTGACATTCTTCTTTTGTTGCCTTATGATACTGTTACTATTTATCACACCCACTCCTTTAGTAGCAAACATATTGGCAATGAGCTATTTCGCGGCTTTACTCTTAACACACTTCAGATTTTTAAAATTATATTTTAGACACAATCCCCATAAAAAAGTGTTGATTATTGCGTATATTTGCGCCTTCGAAATCGTCCCTGTATGGCTATTGACGCAAACACTCAAACTCTAACAAAACCGGCTAAGGTAAAAACCATTTTGGTTTCCCAACCTGAACCTTCAATTGAAAACTCCCCATACAACCAACTTATTGATAAACGGAAAGTTACGATTGACTTTAGACCATTTATCCATGTTGAAGGGGTGTCTTCACGAGAGGTGCGCATGCAAAAAATTGATATCACAAAGTTTAGTGCTATTATTTTTACAAGTCGGAACTCTGTAGATCACTTTTTCCGCATTGCTGAAGAATTACGCTACACTGTACCAAGTACCTTGCGTTATTTTTGTCAGTCAGAGGCGGTTGCTTACTATCTCCAAAAATATATCGTGTATCGTAAGCGCAAAGTATATGTGGGGTCGCGCACACTTGATGATGTGCTCAAAGAAGCTACCAAATACAAGGACGAAAACTTTTTGTTCCCCTGTGCAGATGTCTTAAAGCCTACCATTCCTCAGGCGCTTGATGCTTCGGGAATAAAGTGGACAAAGGGCGTTTTTTACAAAACTGTAATTAGTGATTTGTCCGACTTGCGTGATGTGTATTACGATGTCTTGGTGTTTTTCAGTCCCTCCGGAATTGAGTCGTTGTTTCACAACTTCCCTGATTTTGAGCAAAATGAGACCCGCATCGCTGTGTTTGGACCAACAACAAAAAAAGCAGCAGAGGACAAAGGACTTCGCATTGATATTCTGGCACCAACCCCAGAAAACCCCTCAATGACCAAGGCGCTAGACGACTACATTGCTGTAGCAAATAAGCGGTAATTAGTTTCGAATATACCCAATCAAAAGATTCACCCATCCCAAAATAAGGAGCAAGCCGCCTATGGGGGTTACTGGGCCTAGTATTTTTGGAAGTGTTGATAACGTTGATATGCTGCCCAGTGACAATCCGTAGATAGAGCCCGAGAACAGAAGTGTACCTATCACAAAAAGAGTTGCCGTTCTTTTTGCAAATACGTTTTTATCTAAACTTAAAAACAACAGTGCCAAACCATGGAAAAACTGGTAACGCACACCCACTTCATAGCTTTGAAGGGCTTCTGTGCTAAGGTATTGTTCGAGCAAGTGAGCGCCAAAAGCTCCCAATATTACAGCAGTTCCACAAAAGAGTGCGCCCCAAACACTGTGTCGTTTACGTGTCATTTTTATTTTTTTTCTAAAATAGTTTACTAAGTTTATACTCCCAAAAAAAACACAGTGAAAAAACTAGAAGAACACATATCGCTTGACGGTATTGATAAGGCTATACTGCGTGTGTTGATGGACAACGCCCGAACACCAGTACAGGAAATTGCCCGTCAGCTTAATCTCTCTGGTTCGGCGGTGCATCAACGCATTAAAAAACTGGAAGATGCACGTTTGATTAAAGGCAGTTATTTAAAACTAAACCCATCCGCTATGGGCTACACCACCACGGCGTATATTGGGGTGTATCTTGACAAAGCAATGCGCAATCCCGAGGCTGTGGCGCAACTCAAAAAAATCCCTGAAGTGGTAGAGTGTCATTATACCACAGGAAATTGGAGTATTTTAATTAAAATACTGTGTAAGAATAACGAGCATTTAATGCAATTGCTTAACCACAAAATTCAATCTATTGAAGGGGTTTCTAGAACAGAAACCTTTATTTCCTTGCACCAACAAATAGACCGTCAAATCAATATTTAGCGTCTGGAACTGGCTACCCTGAGGGCAAAATAAATCAGTGTTGCCAACGAGCCGATCGCTGCAACTACATAGGTGCGTGCCGCCCATTTTAGCGCATCTTTAGACATTACATACTCTTGTTGGCTGACCATATTTTTGCGCTGCAACCATGCCAAGGCACGGTTACTAGCATCGTATTCTACAGGGAGGGTAATAAAACTAAACAGTGTTCCTAGTCCAAAAAGAACCACGCCAGCTACCGCAAGGTTATAGCCCAAAGCAGAGCCAATGCCCAACATAAACCCTCCAAAAATAACATACATCGAAAATTGCGACGCCACGCTAACCACAGGAGCCAAAAGTGAACGAAACTGCAACCACTCATAGCTTTGTGCGTGCTGCACAGCGTGTCCGCATTCGTGGGCAGCAACGGCTGCCGCGGCGGCATTGCGCTCGTGATATACACTTTCGCTAAGATTAACCGTTTTATTTTTTGGGTTGTAGTGGTCGGTGAGTTTTCCACGTACTGCAGTTACTTTTACATCGTGAATGCCGTGATCTGAAAGCATTTTTTCGGCAATTTCTTTCCCCGACATTTGATTGCGCAACTGCACTTTTGAGTACTGCTTAAACTTAGATTTAAGCTTGTACTGCACCCACATACTAGCACCTGCAAAAACAGCCCCTGTTGCTGTTACAATGCCCGTCAATGTACTTGCATTAATTGTTGGTGCAGTTAAAGTTTTATTTGTAAGTGTATCAGTTGTATCTTGCCCCACTAAAGTTGTTGTCGCATTTGGTAACGATACTGTTCTATCAGCCGTAGGGTCAACAGTTGTTAGTGTTGTTTCATGAGCATCATCTGTTGCGCCTTCAAACACAAAGGCATTTTGAATATTAATAGTGGTTGAATCAACTGTAGTTGTCGTACCAGAAACAGTCAAGTTACCAGCGATAGTAACATTTCCACCACTCAATGTTATAGCAGTAGTACCACCATTAGCAATCGTAGATGATGTTAGTGCCGTAATAGTTTGCGAAGTAGTAGTTCCGCCAACAACACCATTGATTGATGGTGCAGTTAATGTTTTGTTTGTGAGTGTTGAAGATGTTCCAGAAACATAAGTGTCTATCTGTGATGCTAGTAAGTATTTCTCTGTACCGCCATCTGAGAAAAGAAACTTATCAGATGCCGCCAAGGTAACACTAGAACCGTCAGTAGCCGCATCAATATTAACAATTGCAGTAACATCACCGAATTCTAATGCACTTGCACCAGAGTTTACTTTAAGTATCTGCCCTGCACTACCTATTGAAAGAGCTGCACCAAGACCACCATGTGATAGTGGTATGAATTCGCCCGACTGGTATTCTGCTAATCCTGTTGCAACATTACTTGCATTAAATACTGTTCTTATTGGTGTTTTTGCTGACATAATTTTCCTATAATTGGA
>CAZSSZ010000142.1:0-3895 GCA_964609755.1 uncultured Flavobacteriaceae bacterium
CACCACTTGGTTTTGGATAAGGTCGGTAAAGGTTTCTGCCTTACGTATTAGGTGTGCTTTACCTTCGTGCCAAAGCACTTCGGCAGGGCGGTAGCGTGAGTTGTAGTTGCTTGCCATGGTAAAGCAGTAGGCACCAGCGTTATGGAAACACAGTACATCGCCTTCACTGATTTCGGCAATTTTGCGGTTGTTGGCAAAGGTGTCGGTTTCACAAATATACCCTACAACAGAGTAAAAGCGCTCGCGTCCTTCGGGGTTAGAAATGTTTTCAATGCGGTGTTGCGCTCCGTAAAGCATTGGACGGATCAGGTGGTTAAACCCACTGTTTACTTGTGCAAAAACGGTGGAGGTGGTTTGTTTTACGGAATTCACTTGCGTTAAAAAATACCCCGCCTGACTCACCAAAAACTTTCCAGGCTCAAAGGCCAAGACCAGCTCTTTGCCATAGTCTGCGCAAAAGGCATTAAAGCGTTCGCTGAGTTTTTCGCCCAGTTCTTCTATGTTGGTTTCGTTGTCTCCAGGCTTGTAAGGCACTTTAAATCCGCTACCAAAATCCAAAAATTCTAAGTTCTTAAATGCACGTGCGGTGTCAAACAAAATTTCGGCTGCATGCAAAAACACACCAATATCCAAAATATCGCTTCCTGTGTGCATGTGTACGCCGTTAATGTGCATCCCTGTATTTTCTACTATACGCAACAGATGAGGCAGTTGGTGGATGCTAATCCCAAATTTGGAATCGATATGCCCAACAGAAATATTTGCATTACCCCCCGCCATTATGTGCGGATTGATACGAATACAAACGGGTACGCTTGGGTGTGCAGTACCAAATTGTTCCAACACGTCAAGGTTGTCAATGTTGATTTGTACGCCCATTTGTGCCACTTCTTCAATTTCAGAAAGCGAAACGCCGTTAGGCGTATAAATAATATCTTTGGGTGACACGCCCGCTTCTAGACCAAGTTGTACCTCTTGTGCAGAAACCGTGTCGAGCCCTGCACCCAATTGATGTATCCATTTGAGTACGCTCAGGTTTGAAAGTGCTTTTACGGCATAGTTTATGCGCAGTTGGGGTACGGCACTAAACGCATTGGTGAGCCTGTTATATTGTTGTTCCATGACATGGGCATCATACACATAAATTGGGCTTCCGAACTCCTCGCAAATCTGTACTAAATCACGGTGTTGCATGGCAATAGTTTTGCGCAAATGTAGTTTTTTGAATGCTTTGATTCCCCAAAGAACTTAAAATATATTAAAAATAAAACATAATGTTATAAATGCAACAAATCTAATTTTAAATTTTCCTTACAGAAGCTCTTTTGATTGCCTATTTTTGCACCTTAAAATAATCTGATGAACGTACACGAATATCAAGGAAAAGAGATTTTAGCACAATTTGGTGTGGGCATTCAGCGGGGTATTGTTGCCACAACTCCTGCCGAGGCAGTAACTGCTGCCAAACAACTTACCGAAGAAACGGGAACAGGTTGGCATGTGATTAAAGCACAAGTGCATGCTGGTGGTCGCGGAAAAGGCGGTGGGGTGAAACTTGCCAAATCACTTGAGGAAGTGGAGCAAATTTCTGATGCTATCATTGGGATGCAGTTGGTAACACCACAAACTACTGCAGAGGGTAAAAAAGTGCATCAAGTCTTGGTTGCTGAAGATGTGTACTACCCAGGCGATTCAGAGCCTAAAGAATTTTATATTTCGGTATTGCTCAACCGTGCCACAGGACGCAACATGATCATGTATTCTACTGAGGGCGGTATGGATATTGAAACCGTTGCCGAGCAAACCCCTGAGCTTATTTTTACAGAAGAAATTGACCCAACTGTTGGGTTGTTGCCGTTTCAGGCGCGTAAGGTTGCGTTTAACCTTGGACTATCAGGCACTGCGTTTAAGGGAATGGTCAAGTTTGTGGCTGCTTTATACAACGCCTATGTGGGTGCTGATGCCGCCTTATTTGAAATTAATCCTGTGCTCAAAACGTCGGATGATAAAATCATTGCGGTAGATGCTAAAGTAACCTTAGACGATAACGCTTTGTTCCGTCATCCAGATTTTGCGGCCATGCGTGATGTGCGTGAAGAAAATCCAACCGATGTTGCTGCGCGCGAAGTAGGGCTAAACTATGTAGCGCTTGACGGAAATGTAGGCTGCATGGTAAACGGTGCCGGATTGGCAATGGCAACCATGGATTTGATTAAACAAGCCGGTGGGGATCCTGCCAACTTCTTAGATGTTGGGGGAACTGCTGACGCTGCGCGCGTAGAGGCTGCTTTTCGCATTATCCTTCAAGATCCTAAAGTAAAGGCAATTCTTATCAATATTTTTGGGGGAATCGTGCGTTGTGATCGTGTTGCACAAGGAATTGTGGATGCCTATAAAAACATGGGCGATGCCATTAAGGTGCCTATTATTGTTCGCCTACAAGGAACGAATGCCGACATTGCCAAAAAGCTTATTGACGATTCAGGGCTTCAAGTAGAAAGTGCCATTCTGTTCCAAGAAGCAGCGGATAAAGTACAAGCCGTACTCCGATAATTGACAACTTGTCAGTTAAATCTGTGAGTTAACTGACGTATTGACAGTATATTTCAATCGGTATACAAATTGCCATGGGTTAGGTGTATAACATTTAAAACCTAACATCATGAATTTAGTACGTAGAAATACAAACCCTTGGTTTCCATCTTTATTGGATGAATTTTTTGGAACGTCGTTTCCATTAACCACAAGCACACAGCGTTCGCATGTCCCCTCTGTGAATATCACAGAAACGGATACTGCTTTTGAACTTGCCTTGGCGGCACCCGGAAAAACACGCAAAGACTTTAACGTAGCGTTAGACGATCACGTCTTGACCATTTCGAGCGAGTCGAAGCACGAGGATACTACCAATGCGGAACAATATACGCGTCGTGAGTTTACATACGACAGCTTTCAACGCAGTTTCAGACTGCCCGATACTGTTGATACCGCAGGGATTAAGGCGAAGTATGATAACGGAATTTTGAATATCTCGTTGCCCAAACTTCAAGAAGCCATTCCTGAACCTAAAAAACAGATAGAAATTAAGTAAGTAGTCATGTGCGCTACGCCAACGTTTTAAGTTGGTTTTGCATACGTTCAATTTCATCTCTAAAATGAGCCGCCTGGATAAAATCCATATCCATGGCGGCTTTTTCCATATTTTTTCGTGCCTCACGCACCTTAGCTTGCAGTGTATCTTTCGATAAATAGGCGATATCTTCCTTATCGGAAGTCGGCATTGTTGGCGTCTTATTGCCACGATTAAAGGTTTCGTCAAGGGCTTTGTTAAGTGCTTGTGGGGTAATGTTGTTTCGCTCGTTATACGCCATTTGTTTGGCACGACGGTACTGCGTTTCGTCGATGGTTTTTTGCATGCTTTTGGTAATGGTATCCGCATACATAATCGCCATACCGTTTAGGTTTCGGGCAGCACGCCCCACGGTTTGGGTTAGCGATCTCGCGGAACGCAAAAAGCCTTCTTTATCGGCATCCAAAATAGCCACTAGCGATACTTCGGGGAGGTCCAATCCCTCACGCAACAGGTTTACGCCTATCAGTACATCAAACATTCCTTTTCGCAAATCGTGCATGATTTCAACACGCTCCAGGGTGTCGATATCACTGTGAATGTACCGACATCGAATCGCAATGCGGGAAAGGTATTTGGTTAATTCTTCCGCCATGCGTTTGGTAAGGGTAGTCACCAAAACACGTTCGTCTTTTTCGGCACGAAGCTGAATCTCTTCCACCAAATCATCGATTTGATTTAGGCTGGGACGGACTTCAATAAGTGGATCGAGTAAGCCCGTGGGGCGAATAACTTGCTCGACATAAACGCCTTCGGTTTGCTCCA
>CAZSSZ010000143.1:0-735 GCA_964609755.1 uncultured Flavobacteriaceae bacterium
TTGAAGAAGCTATTGAAGCTGGTGAAAAAATGCTTGCTGAAGCCAACGCCTAATTCCTATGTATTTAGAAATTGTAAGTCCTGAAGCTACGTTGTTCCAAGGAGAGGTTACATCCGTTTCTGCTCCTGGGACTCAAGGTTCGTTTCAGGTGCTTAATAACCACGCAGCGATGGTTTCTACCCTTGTGCAGGGTGTAGCCAAAATTGAAGGCAAACTTGCTATTGACAAAGCCTTTCAATCCTATTTTCAACAAAAAGGCAACGAAACCCTTTTGACCCTTGAAAACGGTGGTGTTTTGGAAATGAACGACAACAAGGTTATCTTATTTGTGGACTAATTCCACAACTTGTTTTTACCGACACAATCCAACATTATGAGGATACCAAATGCATTACTGGGCGTAATTTTTATGTTAATTACCTCCAGCATCTTTGCGCAAACCCAATTGAATGAAGTTGTGGTTTCTTCCCCTAGGTTGGACGTTCCTTTTTCTCAAGATTCTAAGTCGGTTACCGTAATTACTGCAGCGCAAATTGCCAATACCCCAGCTACCAGTTTGGCAGATGTATTACGCCTACAGGCGGGCGTAGATGTGTTGCGCCAAGGGATGGAGGGTGCTAATGCCGATATTTATTTACGGGGTGGAACCTATAGCCAAGTGCTGTTGTTGATTGATGGAATCCGCGTAGACGATCCCCAAACGGGACACCATACGCTAAACAGCGCATTGCCCCT
>CAZSSZ010000143.1:745-3868 GCA_964609755.1 uncultured Flavobacteriaceae bacterium
CATTGAAATCGTAAAGGGTCCTGCAGCCCGAATTTATGGACAAAATGCCTTTACCGGCGCCATAAATATTGTTACCAAAAACGCTGCCTCAAACAAAACGAACCTTGCTGTGGCACAAGGCTCATTTGATAGCAATCAACTAAGCATAACAGAGCAAATTCAAACGGAAAAGCAACAGCATATTGCGCATTTTTCATTGCAAGAAAGCGATGGCTATCGCTACAATACCGACTTTAAAAATCTACACGTTTTTACCAAAAGCAGTTTTGCCGCAGGAGCATCCAATATCAACGTAATGACCATGTTTACAGAGCGTAAATTTGGCGCAAATGGATTTTACCGTGCAACTACTGCCACTGAGCAATACGAAGAAACGCAAAGTAGTTTGGTAGCATTAACAAGTACCCTTGTGAGTGAAAATCAAAATTGGAGGCTCACGCCACGTCTTTTTTGGAAGCGTGGTCAAGATGAGTACATCTATATCCGAAACAACCCTTCAGTATTCCGAAATTTGCATATCACAAACAGGTTAGGAACTTCATTGGATGCAAAAAACAAAAATAGTTTGGGTGTCACGGGCTTTGGTGTTGAATTTTCACGAGTGAATATCCAAAGCAATAATTTAGGAGATAAAAACAGAACAGTCGCCCACCTCTTTTTTGAGCACCGTTTTACTACAGGGTCTTTTGACATAACTCCTGGATTTGCATGGAGTAACTATTCTGATATGGGCGGTTTTTTCTACCCCGGTGTTGATATGGGATATCGATTGTCGGAGCACGTAAAGCTCACCTATAATACCGGATACACCTATCGTATTCCTACCTACACGGATTTGTTCTACCAAAGTGCTACCACAAAGGGAAATGCGAATTTACAGCCTGAAAAAGCTTTGAGTCATGAAATCTCGATGCGCTATCAGGCGCAAAAATGGTCTGTTGAGGCAGCTGTTTTTCAGCGCAATGGTGAGAACCTAATTGACTTTGTAAAGCAATCGCCTAATGATGAAGCATGGGTGGCAGAAAATATTGATGAAAATATCAGAACCGTTGGTGGTGAACTTAATGCTGTTTGGAAGTACCAAATCGGAAAACAGCAGCATACCCTCAACCTTTCGTATGCCTATTTGGAAGACGATTATATCAAAACGGTGTATTCGAAGTATGCGCTTAACTTTTTAAAGCACGATGCAAACCTGCAATTGACAAAGCAGTTTTCGTCACGCTTTTCTTCCACGGCGGCATACCGTTATGCCGAACGTGCCTTAGGGGACACCTATCAACTTTTTAACCTCCAGCTCGATTATGCGTTAGGCGCAAAATGGAAAGTATCACTTCAAGGACGTAACTTGTTTAACTTTACTTATTACGAAAACCTGATTCCCATGCCCAAGGCGCACGGAATGCTTACGTTGCGGTACTCACGTTAGTTTTCGCTAAGCCGGTCTAGTTGGTCGTAAATGCGTTCGGTTTCCCATCCGCGATATGCCAGATATTGAAAGAGTTTTTGCTTTTTTTGTTGGGGTGAAATTCCGTCTAATTGATTCCATTTTTTTCGACTGATGTCTCCAATTTTAGTTGTGTATGCTTCTGCATCTATACTCGAAAGGGCTTTCCGAATATCATAATCTGAAACCTGACGCGCCTTTAACTCTCTCGTAATGCGGAGTTTCCCCCAATGCTTAATGGAAAATTTTCCATGGGCAAATTGTTGTGCAAAACGGCTTTCGTTAAGGTAGTTTTCACTGACCAATGTCCCCACAATTTGGTCAACGGCTTGGGGAATCATTTGCATGCCATAGAGTTTGTCTTTGACTTCTTTATGACAGCGCTCTTGATAGGCACAGTAGTGCCGCAATTTCTCAAGGGCTTCAGTTACAGTATAGGATTTTTTCACAAGTGCTAAAATAAAAAAAGCGGCACTAAGGCCGCTTTTGTTTTTATATATGAATTACTTTTCCTTTTCCGTCAAAGAAACGATAATGCAAATAGGTGTACGCATCTCGTGGCATGATTTTAATCCACTTGTTGTACTCAAAGTACCACTTTGTGCGCTCCGATTTCCAACCTTTTGTTAGATAGGCTGCGATAAAAGGGTGCAAATGCAACACAACTTTTTTCTTTTTGTGTTTTGGATTAGCTAAAACCTTTTCCAAGTCTGCTTTTATCTTATCTAATAAAACAATGGGTGCTTCTACCTCACCATTAATGTTGGGGTTTGGCTCCGTTGTTTTGATATCCATTTCAGGACGTACGCGTTGTCGTGTCATTTGAATAAGCCCAATTCTACTAGGTGGCAGAATTTTGTGCTTAGCACGGTCGCTTTCCATCTCTTTGCAGAAATGCTCAAAAAGCTTTTTCCTGTTTTCGTGACGTATCATGTCAATGAAGTCAATAACAATAATACCACCCATATCGCGCAAGCGCAACTGGCGGGCGATTTCGGTCGCTGCAATCATGTTCACTTCTAAGGCAGTATCTTCTTGATTTTTAGCCTTATTGGAACGGTTGCCACTATTGACATCAATAACGTGAAGGGCTTCGGTGTGTTCGACAATCAAATACGCACCTCGGTTCATGGACACAGTGCGTCCAAACGAGGCTTTGATTTGTCGTTCAATACCGTAGTGTTCAAAAATGGGTACATCGCTTTTGAAAAGTTTTGCAATGCCAACACTATTTGGCGCAATTTGCTCCAAATATTCTTTGACTTCTGCTAATAATTCAGGATCGTCTACATGAATGCCTGTAAATTCATCGTCAAAGATATCTCTAAGAATAGAGGAGGCTCTGTTGAGTTCACTCAATACTCTAGAGGGATAATCGGCTTTTTGGATTTTTTTACACATACCAACCCAACGATTATAAAGGTCTTCCAAATCTTTGTCGAGTTCTGCTACTTTCTTGCCTTCAGCCACAGTTCGTATAATAACTCCAAACCCTTTTGGCTTTATACTCATGACAAGCTTCTTTAAGCGGTTCTTTTCTTCACGTGTAGAAATTTTCTGCGATATAGATACACGGTCCGAAAAAGGGACCAATACCAAATACCTTCCCGCTAAGGACAATTCCGAACTGATACGGGGTCCTTTAGTGGAAATAGGTTCTTTGATAATTTGCACAA
>CAZSSZ010000144.1:0-3855 GCA_964609755.1 uncultured Flavobacteriaceae bacterium
GACATAAATCCGCCTTGCAAAGCAAACCCAAATTGAATTCCCAAAAACCCGAACCTCATGTTCCAGATGCCCAAGAAGTTTAACAATGGTTTCTTCATTTTTAACATATTACTACAGCCTAACGCCACGAAAAAAGCGAATAAGCGTACCTATTAAATACGATTATCTTGTAATGATGTGTCTGTACAAATGTTAGCGTTGCATGAGCAACTAAAAAGACATCAAAACAAAAAATGAAGAAGTGTGTTTGTTTTGATGGGGCTAATATAAAAATTTATGTTGAATCACGATGAATAATTTCACAAGGGATCACTTTTGTTATAGAATCAGAAGACATTTCTTTTTGTTCAATCCTGTCAATGAGCAAGTTAGCTGCTTCGATGCCAATTTGCGTACCATGCTGACTAACCGTACTTAAGGGTGGTGTGGCGTATTTTGAAATCACCCCATCCGTAAAACAAATCACCGCAATATCGTTTGGAATGTGCAATCCAAAGCTGCGAATCACCCGCATGGCAGCTGCAGCATAAATTTCATTTACCGCAAAAATCGCATCAATATTGGGATTGTTTTTAAGAGCAGCGTGGAGTTCCTCTTCCAAAGCAGGTAAAATGATATCCGAACGTTTGCTGTCTTCTGTTTTGATAATCAAGGTATTATCCAGAGGAATACCGGCATTTTGCAATGCTTTCACATAGCCTTGCGTTCGCAGCCTGCCCACACTAACATAATCCTCTGTGGTAACGAGCAGAATAGTTCTGCGCCCCTGTTCCAAAAGGTGTTGTGTAGCCAACATCGCTCCTTGCTCATCGTTTACCACCACTTGATCGCAATTGATTTCCGGAGCAGTGCGGTCAAAAAGGACTACGGGCATCCCCTGCTCTATGGTTTGATGAATGTGATGATAGTCTTGTTTTTTTAGGGTTTCCTTAGAGAGCGAAAGAATAAACCCCCCAATAAGGCTATCGGCAAAGGTTTCCATATTAATGACCTCTTTTTCAAACGATTCGTTGGAGAGGGAAATAAGCACATTGTAGCCGCGCTCCATAGCCACTTGCTCAACACCTCGAACCACCATAGCAAAAAAATGGTGTACCACCTCGGGAATTATCACACCAATGGTTTTCGTTTTTTTATTCTTCAGACTCAGTGCGATATTGTTGGGACGATAGTTGTAAAATTTGGCAAATGCCTGTACCCGTTGGCGGGTTTCCAAGCTAATTTCGTCACTGTTGTTTAGCGACTTGGAAACCGTAGAAACCGATACGCCCAGCTCGTTGGCGAGCTGCTTTAAGGTCATTTTCTTTTTCACAAAATCATATTATTATGCAAGTATACTGCGAATGCCACAATTTGTTTCGGGTAAAATTAACATTTTAAAAGTTATCAACACTACAACGTTTTCGTGGCTTTCGAAAACGTTGTAGTTGTACGCTAACGATTTATAAGTGTTAAATTAACAAAATCTTTACATAGCTTCGCTCATGAAGAAGTGTGTTTTTACTATTTATTAACCTAAATAAACTATATGAAAAAACAAATACAAAACGCTTTGGTTTGCCTGTTGTTTGTCGCCTCTTTTGGGCTGTATGCACAACAAACCGTGAGCGGAGTTGTTACGGATACCTCAGGAAGTCCGCTTCCTGCCGTGAATGTGGTGGTCAAAGGAACCACTACGGGAGTTTCTACAGATTTTGACGGAAACTATTCCATTGCTGTTGCCAATGGCAGTGTGTTGGTGTTTTCGTCTATTGGGTTCGAAACCCAAGAACTTACCGTTTCGGGGGCTACATTAAATGTTAGCCTTACAGAGTCGGCTTCTGAACTCGACGAAGTAGTGGTGATTGGGTATGGTACCACAACCGTTAAGGATGCAACAGGATCTGTTTCAAGTATAACTACAGAAGACTTTAACCAAGGGGCTATTGTTTCGTCTGACCAATTGCTTACGGGAAAGGTTGCCGGGGTAGTGATTACCAACAGTGGTGGTGCGCCCGATGCAGCACCAAACATTCGAATTCGTGGCGGGGCATCACTTTCTGCAGAAAACAGCCCGTTAATTGTTATTGATGGAGTGCCACTAGATGTAGTAACTCCTGCAGGTGTTGGAAACCCATTATCGCTAGTAAATCCTAACGATATTGCCAGCTTCTCTATTTTAAAAGATGCTTCAGCTACGGCAATCTATGGGTCGCGTGCATCAAATGGAGTTATCCTTATCACGACCAAAAAAGGAACGTTGGGTGAAACCAAATACAACTTAAGCATGTCATCGTCTATAAGTGAAGTCAGCAAAAAACTTGACTTGATGGATGGTCCAACCTTTGAACGTTTTATTAACGAATACCACCCAAGTTATGCTAATTTGTTGGGGGTTAATGGTGTCATGCACAATACAGATTGGCAAGATGCTGTGTTCCGTACAGCATACAGTTCAATTCTAAACTTCTCTGTAGCAGGTAGTGTAGAAGACAAAACGCCGTATCGTTTTTCAGTAGGACATACTGGCAATCAAGGTTTGGTTGAAACAAATGACTATGAGCGGTTAAGCACAACATTTAGGATTACGCCAACGTTCTTTGACGACGACTTAAAAGTAGATTTTAATGCCAAAGCATTCTATGTAGATAAAAATGCTGTTGACGAAGGTGGTGCCTTAGGAAACATTGTAAGTATGGATCCTACCAAGCCCATCTACGACGACAACAGTGCATTTGGTGGTTACTACCAAGGTACACGTCAAGACGGAGGACTAACCGTTTTGGACGGCACCTGGAATCCTGTTGCTATGTTAATGCAACGCCAACGTCCAGAAAAGCTACTTCGCATTTTGACCAATGTTGAATTGGATTATTCACTTCCGTTTGTAGACGGATTACGTGCTGTACTCAATCTAGGTTTAGAAAAATCGGATGCTGATATAAGCGAAACCTACGACCAAAATGCCATTGCCACCTATAAAGTGGGGCGCTTTAATCCGGGAGAAAACTACCGCGAAGACCAAAGCATTACTAACAAAACCTTAGAAGGGTATCTGTCTTATGCTAAAGATTTTGACGGACTACTCCAATCTATGGATGCCCAAGTGGGATATTCGTATCAAAACTTTGTAAACGACGGTACAAAGGAACTGTATAGTTACGATGATAAAACAGGAGCTAGAGAAGTTCTTGAAAACCCTGATAATCCAACAAATCGTTATTTTTCGGAGCTCAACTTACAGTCGTTCTTTGGGCGTACCAACCTAAATATTGCTGGGAAGTATTTGGTTACGCTTTCGGTTCGCGCAGATGCTTCTTCGCTATTTGCTGAAGAAAATCGTTGGGGTGTTTTCCCTGCTGCTGCTGTAGCATGGCGATTGAGTGACGAAACTTTTATTGAGAACCTTAATATTTTTGACAACCTTAAACTACGTGCAGGTTGGGGAGAAACAGGACAATCAAATATCTCAGGTGCTGTAGGGTACTACCCATCTTATCCGTTTTTCCAAATTGGCTCGCCAACAAATAAATATTTACCGGGTGAGAACTTTTACAATGCGCGGATGTTTAACCCAAACCTAACGTGGGAAAAAACAACCACCATCAATGCTGGAATTGATTTTGGCTTATTTAATGGTATTCTTTCGGGGTCAGTTGATGTATTTAAACGCGATACCAATGACCTTCTTGCTAACGCCCCTGTTCCTCCGGGACAAGCACCAGCGAGTAGTTTTATTGATAATATTGGTAGTACCGAAAGTGAAGGTTTTGAACTTATGCTTGACATTCAAGTGGTGGATACACAAAGCAGCAGCCTAAATTTTTTTGCCAACGGTGCTTATGCTAAAACAACAGTTACTGACCTAAACGGCAT
>CAZSSZ010000145.1:0-3849 GCA_964609755.1 uncultured Flavobacteriaceae bacterium
TTTTATTTCGTGTAACCACTACATTCGTACGATTCGGCAAAGCTTTTGGCATGGATTCAAAAGTTTTTCTGCCCATGATAACATGATGTCCTTTAGTCAAATCTTTAAAGTGTTTTAGGTCGTCGGACAAATGCCAAATAAGTTTGTTGTCTTTGCCTATCGCATTGTTTTCTGAAGCAGCAGCAATCAGTGTGATATTTTTTTGTTGTTTTTCACGCTCCCACTCGGCAGTAGCTTTAAGAGAGGCTTCTTTGTCTAAGTTTCGTTTGAGTTTTTCCACTTTTAGCGCCTGCTTATCGAGTAAAAATTCCATTTGCTGTGCTTCCCAAGCTTTCCCCATAAAGGAATGGAATACAAATACTTTGAGAAAATGAATGACTAAAAAGACCCCCAAAAGCGCAGCTAAAGCAACCGACCAATGTGTATTGAAAGGAGTGAAATCGGCTTTGTAATCAAACGCAAAATTTAGAACAAGTGCAAAGAATACAAGAAATAGGGTAACAAGCAGGTGTGTATGAAAACGTTTTTTTTGCGCAATGCGTTGTTGTGCGTGCTCTACAAGCGAAACTTGCTGCGGATTGATGGTGGTTTGTGGCTTTTTTTTGAAAAACATAGGTAGTGGGTTTAGACCGCAACAATTCCTCTGATACTTGGGTGCGGGTCGTAATTTAGGATTTCGATGTCCTCATAACGGAACGCAAACAAGTCGGTAACGTTGGGGTTGAGTTTGAGTGTTGGCAGGGGTCTAGGCTCTCGGCTCAGTTGCAGCTCAACTTGTTCCATGTGGTTGGTGTAGATGTGCGCATCGCCTAGCGTGTGGATAAACTCACCTGTTTGAAAACCACATACTTGCGCCATCATTTCGGTAAGTAAGGCATAGGAAGCAATATTAAACGGAACACCTAGGAAAATATCGGCACTGCGTTGGTAGAGTTGGCAAGAAAGTTTGCCGTCAGCTACATAAAATTGAAAAAACGCATGGCAGGGCGGAAGTGCGGCTTTGCCATTGGCTACGTTTTCACCAAACGATTTTGAAGTATCGGGTAACACACTCGGATTCCAAGCAGAAACCAGCATACGTCTGCTGTTCGGATTGGTTTTTAGGGTTTTCACCACCTCGGCAAGTTGATCAACGCCTTCGCTGTTCCAGTTGCGCCACTGGTGTCCATACACCGGACCTAGATTTCCGTTTTCGTCTGCCCATTCGTTCCAAATGCGAACCCCGTTTTCGGTAAGGTAATCAATGTTGGTATCTCCTTTTATAAACCACAACAACTCGTGAATTACCGATTTAAGGTGTATTTTTTTTGTAGTAACAAGCGGAAATCCTTCTGAGAGGTCAAACCGCATTTGGTGCCCAAAAACACTTCGCGTTCCTGTGCCGGTTCGGTCGCCTTTTACTGCACCTTCATTGAGTGCACGTCTTACCAAATCTAAATACTGCTGCATCTGTTGTTTTTGTAAAAATAAAACTACTCCAAAATTTTCACATACATGGGGAGATAGTTTTTTAAAAAGGTTTTCAACGATTTTAGTACAAATGGCTATTCATTTGAATTGTCTGCTCGTTTAGAAATTTCATCTCTTAGTCGGGCAGCTAACTCATAGTCTTCGCTTTTGACTGCTTTTTTTATGGCACGTTCAAGTTCCTGAACAGATAAATTGTCGTAATTATCTCCTTCAGAAAGCTCGTCAATGACAGTTCCTATGGAAGGTTTTTCTTCTTTATCTAAAATTATTCCTGCTTTATCCAAAACGGATTCGTGTGTATAAATCGGGGCTTTAAATCGAAGCGCCAACGAAATAGCATCTGAAGTGCGTGAGTCGATGATTTCTTCAATTTTATCGCGTTCGCAAATCAAACTGGAATAAAACACCCCGTCCACAAGTTTGGTGATGATCACCCGTTTAATGGCAACATCAAATCTGTATGCGAAATTTTTAAAAAGATCGTGCGTAAAAGGACGGTGGGGTTTAATGTCTTTATCCAATGCCACAGCAATTGACTGCGCTTCAAACTCACCAATAACAACGGGTAATTTTCGTTTACCATCCACCTCATCCAAAATCATGGCGTAAGCACCACTTTGGTTTTGGCTATAGGAAATTCGATTAACACGAAGTTGAATAAGACTCATTTTTTGGTAGTTGCAAACGCAGCCTAAAAGTACAAAATTCGTTGGTTATGTCTGCGCTTTAAATGCTTTTAACTTTTTGGTGAGTTCTGGAATCACTTCAAAGGCGTCGCCTACCACCCCATAATCAGCTGCCTTAAAGAAGGGCGCTTCGGGGTCGCTGTTGATAACAACTTTTACTTTGGATGCATTCACCCCTGCCAAATGTTGTATAGCACCCGAGATGCCAATAGCAATATACAGGTTTGTAGAAACGGGTTTTCCGGTTTGTCCAACGTGTTCATCATGCGATCGCCACCCCATATCTGAGACGGGTTTTGAACATGCCGTGGCAGCTCCAAGTACTTCGGCAAGGTCTTCTACCAAATGCCAATGTTCCGGACCCTTTAATCCTCTGCCTCCCGAAACCACTACATCCGCATCGGCGATGGTGGCTTTTCCAGAAACTTTATCTATGGAAATGCGTTCTAGATTTGAAGTAATATGATCTGATTGTACTTCTTCAACGCTACACGGCACAGTATTTTCAATCACACTAAAAGTATTGTTTCCTACTCCAATAATGTTGACATCGGAGGCTAATTGTGTGTGTACAAAAGCTGTGTTGGTAAAAGCGGTACGCTTAACCGTCAAGGGGTTTAACTGCTCAGGCAGGGCAACCACGTTTGGCGCATAAGCTGCATCGAGTTTAGCTGCAAGGATAGGTGCCAAAAACTTTGCATCTGCGCTACTTCCCAAAACGACATGGCTAATACCATTTTTTTTCGCATGAGCCGCCACAGCACTGGCATAGGCATTTGCGTCAAATACATTTGGTGCATTCGTAATATTTACAACTTGCGCAATGCCATATGCGCCTAACGCATTGGCATTTTCGGCATTGAACGTTATCGCTGCACACGTTGTGCTAAGTTTTTTGGCAAGGGCAACACCATAAGATGCAACTTCAGAAGCGTTTCGCTTTAGTGTGTTGTTTTCGGTTTCGGTAAATACAAGTACAGACATAATGATTAAATGACTTTAGCTTCTTTGTGTAAGCGTTCGATAAGTTGGTCTAGGTCGTCAGCAGGGATAAGGGTAACCTCTCCTTTAGGAGCGGGTTTTTCAAATTCAATATCATGGGTTTTTGCAGCAGTATTTTGTGACGGAACAACCTCAAAAGGTTTTTGACGCGCTTGCATAATGCCCCGCATGTTGGGAATACGCAGATCAGACTCTTCAACCAAGCCCTTTTGTCCGCCAATAACCATAGGTAAAGATCCTTTTAGTTTTTCACGCCCCCCATCAATTTCCCTTTCAGCAATAGCTGTATTTCCATCAATTTCCAATCCAACACAGTTCGGCACAAATGGAATATCTAGCAAAGCCGCTAGCATTCCGGGCACCATAGCACCATTATAGTCAATAGACTCGCGTCCGGTAATAATCAAATCGTAAGGATTGTTTTTTATAAAAGCAGCAACTTCTTTGGCTACCAAAGCACCGTCTAGTGCAGGCGTATCAATTCTAAACGCTTTGTCAGCTCCTATGGCAAGGCATTTGCGCAGTGTAGCGTCGGCACTGATTTTTCCTACGTGAATGACGTCAATTTGCGCCCCTTGTTTCTCTTTAAACCACACCGCTCTTGTGAGTCCAAATTCATCGTTGGGGTTGATGACATACTGCACTCCGACGTTGTCAAAAACACTGTTGGTATCCTTAAAATTAATTTTTG
>CAZSSZ010000146.1:0-3787 GCA_964609755.1 uncultured Flavobacteriaceae bacterium
TTTATCAAATCTTTTTAACGAACACTTTTTACACAAATTCGCACCTTTTATAAAGATTTGGAGCCTAGTATTTCGAATGAACTTAACGATATCCTCATTACCAATGATATGGATGCCCTGCTAAAAAATGTCAAAGAAGTTGCCCAACAGCGCAGTGTTGAAATTGACAGTTTAAAAGATCAAGCGGCATTTCGAAGGGAGTTTTTAGGAAATATTGCCCACGAATTAAAAACCCCATTGTTTACCGTTCAGGGATATATTCTGACGCTGCTAGATGGAGCTATGAAAGACAAAACCGTAACCAAAAAATACCTTTCTAGAGCAAGTAAAGGAGTTGAGCGCCTGGTGTATATTGTGAAAGATCTGGACTTACTTACCAATTTAGAAAAAGGGAATACTGAATTGGATTTGGTTAAGTTTGACGTACTTGATCTTATTCAGAATGTTTTCGATATGCTGGAAATGCGTGCCTCTAAGTCAAATATTAATTTGGAGTTTGACAAAAAATACGAAGAACCTTTTTTGGTTTATGCCGATGTGGAACGGATACAACAAGTCCTTACCAACTTGATTGTGAACTCCATAAAATATGGTAAAAATAAAGGAACAACAGAGGTAAGTGTACAACCTATTTTTGAAAATAAAATTATTGTTCGCATACGTGATAATGGCGAGGGAATAGAAAAAGAGCACCTTCCACGCTTATTTGAGCGATTTTATCGGGTAGACAAAAGCGGTAACCGCCGTATGGGAGGTTCGGGCTTGGGACTTGCCATTGTAAAGCATATTATTGAGGCACACGGTGAACAAATTTTTGTGGAAAGTCAACCTGAGATAGGCTCTGAATTTTCATTTACTCTTGAGAAGGGGGAAGTATCCGCTCAGGTATAATTTGATATTTTGGGAAGTAAGAATAAGCTAAAGCGATTTAAGGAAAACGAGTCTTTTGAAAATGTAATTCAACCCACTCGGGTGGAATTGCTATCAGAAAAATTTACTCACAAAGGCAGTTGGGGGAAGTACTTTAAGAACGATAATCCTATTGTCGTAGAATTGGGTTGTGGAAAGGGAGAATACTCTGTTGGTTTGGCACGTAAAAACCCCAATGTGAATTACATAGGAATTGACATTAAGGGCGCCCGTTTTTGGCGCGGTGCCAAAACAGCATTAGAAGAAGGGCTAAAAAACGTGGCTTTTGTGCGTACCCAAATCGAACTCATCGAGCACGTCTTTGACAAGGATGAAGTGTCTGAACTTTGGATTACCTTCCCCGACCCACAATACAAATTTAAGCGCACCCACCACCGCTTGACGAACCCCACTTTTTTACAGCGGTATCGCCACGTCCTAAAACCCGATGGTGTGGTTCACCTAAAAACGGACTCAGCCTTTTTGCACGGATATACGTTGGGTGTATTGGATGGCTGGAACATTACACCCGAAATGGCGCATCATGATGTATATCAGTATGTTCATGCGCCAGAAAATGTAATTGGCATCCAAACTTTTTATGAGCAGCAATACCGCGAACGCGGTATCCCCATTACCTATCTTAAATTTTCATTTCCTACGCATGTCCCAACCGAATGATTTTTTTGAGCGCGTATATGAAGTCGTGCGTCAAGTGCCGTATGGAAAAGTAACTACTTACGGAGCTATTGCCCGTTTTTTGGGAGCTGCCAAAAGTGCACGCACTGTGGGCTACGCCATGAATGCAGCACATCATTTGGAAGATGTTCCTGCTCATAGGGTGGTAAACCGCATTGGAATGCTTACGGGGAAACACCATTTTGGGGGAATTAACACCATGCAACAGCTTTTAGAAGCAGAGGGACATACCATAATCGATGACCAAATTCAAGACTTTGAAACCGTTTTGTGGCAACCCAAGAAAGAATTATGAATGAAATAATTACGAATACATTAATTACGAATTTCAAATTACCCAATTCGTAATTCATAATTCCCTCATCTACCCGAGGCAGACAGGTTCGTAATTCCTTATTGACTATTCGTAATTATTCTCTTCGGTCGTTAGTCGTCTCTGCCTTTGACACTTCGGCATCTCGACTCCGCTCGATGTCCTCGTCTTTAATTCGTAATTCGTAATTAACCCATTCGTAATTTTATCATTCGTAATTAACTTATATTTGTATTCTTATTTAGTCTGAATGAAAATTACACGCTCCAATATTGAAGATGCCCTTCGAAACATTAGTCTGCCGGGCGAGGGTAAAAACCTTATGGAAGCCCAAGCCGTAAAGAACATCAATATTTTTGGTGACGAGGTGGTGGTAGATATTCTCATGACAAATCCTGCATTACAAGCCAAGAAGAAAGTAGAAGTGGAGGTAATGAAAACCATACATGACACCGTCTATGAAAAAGCAAAGGTTTCGGTCAACATAACAGTTACAGCGCCCCCAAAAAAAGAAAATGCCAATTTGATTAAGGGAAAACCCATTCCCGGAATTCAAAATGTGGTGGCAGTTGCTTCTGGAAAAGGAGGTGTAGGCAAATCTACCGTTACGGCAAATTTGGCGGTATCTCTTGCCAAAATGGGCTTTAACGTAGGTGTTTTGGATGCCGATATTTACGGACCTTCCATGCCCTTGATGTTTGATGTGGCAAACGAAAAACCCCTTGCCAAGAACATTGATGGAGTGTCTAAAATGGTACCTGTTGAAAATTTTGGCGTTAAGCTGTTGTCTATAGGATTTTTTACCAAGCCTGATCAAGCGGTTATTTGGCGAGGTCCCATGGCAGCCAAAGCGCTCAATCAAATGATTTTTGATGCAGCATGGGGCGAATTGGACTTTTTACTCATTGATTTACCTCCCGGAACGGGGGATATCCATTTGAGCATTATGCAATCGCTGCCCATAACGGGTGCGGTTGTGGTAAGTACGCCACAGGCGGTGGCACTTTCCGATGCCAAAAAAGGGGTTGCCATGTTCCAACAAGAAAATATTCAGGTGCCTGTTTTGGGTATTATTGAAAACATGGCGTATTTCACGCCAGAGGAATTGCCCAACAACAAGTATTTTATCTTTGGAAAAGCAGGTGCACGCTATTTGGCTACCGATTTGGATGTGCCCTTTTTGGGTGAATTGCCTTTGGTGCAAAGCATCCGTGAGGCGGGCGATGTAGGTAGACCTGCTGCTATGCAAGAAAACACCGCAGTTGCGGACGCACTAACCGAAGTTACCCGTGCTGTGGTTGCCGAAGTAGTTGCCCGAAACGAACACCTACCGCCCACCGAGGCGATTAAAATAACCACCATGGCAGGTTGTGCTGCCGTAACTAAAAAATAAACGTTATGTCTGACCTCAATACACGCGTAGAACAAGCCCTAGAGGAAATCCGCCCGTTTCTTAAATCTGACGGCGGTGATATTTCGCTTGTGGGCATAGAAAACAACACCGTAAAAGTGCAGCTTTTGGGCGCTTGTGTGGGGTGTTCCGTAAATCAAATGACCCTAAAACAGGGGGTCGAACTTACAGTTAAGAAGCACGCCCCCGAAATTCAGGAGGTGGTGAGTGTGGATTAGTTTTTAATCAACTTAAACACTTCTCTTTTTACTGACTTTTCACTGCGCACATCTAAAAGATATATGCCTTTTGGCGGTGAATTAAAATGAATTGTGCTTTCAGCTTTTTTGGCAAGTTTTTATTAAATTATAGCTCCAAATGTCTCGTCAGAAACAAATAAGCGGCAATTTCAGCTTTCAAAGCTATATTCAATTAAAATATATCACATACCACCATGGGGTTTTGGGGTTTTGGGG
>CAZSSZ010000147.1:0-3779 GCA_964609755.1 uncultured Flavobacteriaceae bacterium
CCACATAAATATCGCCATCTTTAGGGTCTTTTGGTTGGTCTGGATTGTTGGGATCATCTGGAGCTCCATTACCTCCTGAACCTCCGACATTTACCCATTTTGTACCATTGTGTGTGTAAAGATCACCATTGTCTTCATTCACATAAATATCGCCTGCTTCAGCTCCTGCTGGAACCGATGCAGTTGGCACTCCTTTTCCTGTAGCAACTTTACTTTTATTCGTCCATTGGTTATTAATGTAAGTGTAAATATCGCCTGTGCTTTCATCCACATAAATATCGCCATCTTTAGGGTCTTTTGGTTGGTCTGGATTTTTGGGATCATCTGGAGCTCCTTTACCTCCTGAACCTCCGACTTTATTCCATTTTGTACCATCGTGTGTGTAAAGATCACCATTGTCTTCATTCACATAAATATCGCCTGCTTTAGCTCCTGCTGGAACCGATGCTGTAGGCGCGCCTTTACTTGTTGTAACTCCAGAAACCACACTAGACCCCAGTGGTGTCCATTTGGCTCCATTCCAATAGTAGTACCCCTTTCCAGTAGCTGGAAAAATATTATATACGAGCAAACTCTCTTCAATATCCGCTGCATTTACGGGATCTGGTTTGCTAAGATCTTCAATTTTTAAGCGTGGTATCAAAATACCTCTATCAGATGCTTTAATATCTAACTGTGCAGATGCGTCTGGTGTGGCTGTACCGACACCTACTTGTGCATGACTTATTACTGAGAAACATAAACTCAGCGTAAAAAGTAATTTTTTCATATTCATGTGTTATTTAAATTAAAATGCCACCTCACACGCGTGAAGCGGCTGGGGCTTAATGATTGTGTTTATTGTGTTATTGTATATGTATTTTGATTGTGTTATCGTATATGTATTTTGATTAAACAGGGTTACACTGAAGGTGTTTCAGTAACAGGACATAACGAACCGCTTCCAAGCTTAGGCTTTTGAAACTAAGGTTAGTTTTAAAGTAATGCCTTTGCCCAGTTACGGTTCCTCTGTCCCTCCTCTCACCCCAAAGCTTTTGGTCTTGCCCCGACCCTCCAGCCACACAGTGTTTCGTGCTGGTAAGAGAAAGCCATATGCAACAGCAAGGTGCGATCCTCTCCTTAGTAAAGTAGCTCACATTAAAAATGCGTACCACAGAACCCCAAAAGGGAAGACCACAAAACCCCTGAATTTGCTGTTGCAATGAATCTTGAATAGCACTAATGCTACTATTATATATTGTAGTATATGTTATGTTTGGGGCCATGTCATATAATGTTAATGTCTAATGTTTAATTTTTTGAAACTACACAGCGTAGTTCCGTACAAGGCAAAGTAAAAGCACATCATTAACATAAACAATAGCCATGTAATATCGCAAGGGCTTGACGTAATATTCGGGCGTATTTACGTCATAAGTGGGAAAAAGAATCCATTTATTTTAGGTTTTTAGCAGTATTTTTGAATCAAAAAAAGACGAAAAAAGAGCGAAAAACGCTAGAAACAGTAGAAAAAGCGCAGAGAGCTTATGCTTTTTATAGATGCTGAAGAGACGCTGAACCATCTCTAACCTATCGCCAGCCCGCTATGGGTGTCGTGTTTGGCATCGGGCTGTACAAACACCAACTGACCATCATTGGCTTTGGCCATCAATATCATTCCTTGGCTTTCTACCCCACGCAAAACTCGTGGTTTAAGATTACACAACACGGTTACTTTTTGTCCTACAACAGCATCGGGGGTATAGTACTCCGCAATACCAGAGACAATGGTACGAACTTCCGAACCCGTATCGACCTGTAACACCAATAATTTTTTTGTTTTTGGCATTTTTTCGGCAGCAATAATTGTCCCTGTGCGCAAGTCCATTTTTGAAAAATCTTCAAAAGAAATAGTGGCTTTCTGAGGATCTACAGCGGTAGGTTCTGCATTTGCTGCTTTGCTGGCTTCTAACTTTTTGAGCTGTGCCTCAATTTGAGAATCTTCTATTTTGGTAAATAACAAAGACGCTGGTCCTATAGTATGACCCGCTGACAGAAGGGGTTGACCATCAGTGATGGCTTTCCAATTAGATTCTTTTACAGATGTTGAAACAAGTTCAGGGTGGATGTCGTTAACCCGTAGCATTTGCTGAAGTTTTTTGGCGGTAAACGGCAAAAAGGGTTCAGAAAGCACTGCAAGTCCTGAAGCAATCTGCAGGGCGGTATTCATAATTGTTTGTACACGCTCTGGATTGGTTTTGATAACTTTCCATGGTTCTTGATCGGCTAAATATTTATTTCCGGCGCGGGCTAAATTCATCAATACTTGACTGGCTTCACGAAAGCGAAAACGCTCCAAAGACTGTTCCAGAGCTTCTGGCGTATGCTGCAAAGTCTCTAAAACGTCTTTATCGGCATGCATCAATGTGGTAACTTCTGGCAAGAGCCCATTATAGTATTTATGCGTAAGCACCAAAACTCTATTAATAAAGTTACCATAAATAGCGACCAACTCGTTGTTGTTGCGTGCTTGAAAATCTTTCCATGTAAAATCATTGTCTTTGGTTTCTGGCGCTGTTGCCGTAAGTACATAACGCAGTACATCCTGTTGGTCTGGGAATTCTTTCAAATAATCGGGCAGCCATACGGCCCAGTTTTTGGAAGTCGATAATTTTTGCCCTTCTAAGTTCAAAAATTCGTTAGCAGGCACATTCTGTGGTAATATATAACTGCCTTCGGCCTTAAGCATGGCTGGAAATATGATGCAATGAAAAACAATGTTGTCTTTACCAATAAAGTGTAAAAGAGTGGTGTTTTTATCTTTCCAGTATGGTTCCCAGTCTTTTCCTTGAGTTTCGGCCCATTCTTTGGTTGATGAAATATATCCGATTGGGGCATCAAACCAGACATAAAGAACTTTGCCATCGGCACCCTCAGCAGGGACTGGAATCCCCCAATCGAGGTCACGCGTTACTGCACGAGGCCGCAACCCATCATTGATCCACGACATGCACTGCCCATAGACGTTGGATTTCCAATCGGCTTTATGGTCTTTGCCAATCCATTGTTTTAAAAAATCTTCATGTTTATCAAGGGGCAAGTACCAATGCTTGGTCGATTTCGATTCGGGTACATTTCCTGTAATCGCTGATTTTGGTTGAATTAAATCGGTGGCATTGTGGCTTGTACCGCAAGCCTCACATTGGTCGCCATAACTTTCAGTATGGCCACATTTTGGGCAGGTTCCAATCACAAAACGATCGGCCAAAAACTGCTGTGCTTTACTGTCGTAAAGCTGATCGGTAGTATCTTCTAAAAACGCTCCTTTTTGGTGTAAGGTTTTGAAAAAATCTGAAGCCGTTTCGTGATGGATTTCTGCAGAAGTGCGTGAATAATTGTCAAATGAAATACCAAATTCATTAAACGAATCTTTTATGATTTTATGGTAACGATCAACAACATCCTGCGGACTGACACCTTCTTTTTTAGCCTTAATAGTTATGGGCACACCATGCTCATCACTTCCACAGATAAAGGCCACATCGTGCCCTTTCAAGCGTAAGTATCGGGCATAAATATCTGCAGGCACATACACGCCGGCCAAATGGCCAATATGAATAGGTCCGTTGGTATAAGGTAATGCTGCTGTAAGGGTATAACGTTTTGCCATTTTTTCAGATTGTAACAACAAAAATACACAAATAAAGCAGCATTGTAAAACAGAACAACGCAGATTTTTATATCTTTACAAAAAGCCCTTAAAAATGTATTTTAAAACACTAATATGGTTTGTGCTTTTT
>CAZSSZ010000148.1:0-3705 GCA_964609755.1 uncultured Flavobacteriaceae bacterium
TGCCAATGTGTTCAATTTTTTTTGGGTCTATTCCAGTTTTTTTGAGCAGTTTTTTTGTAGCGAAACAAACCAATTTCCACCAGAAATTTGGATCTTGTTCTGCCCAATTAGGCTGAGGTGAAAGCATTCTCATTTCACCTTTTGGCTCAGAAGTAAGCGCTATTGTTTTTCCGCTGTCTGTTTCTACAAGTGTAGCTTTTAAGGAAGAACTCCCTAAATCGTATCCAATGCTGTACATTTTTTATTTTAGGTGTTCAGCAAATATAAATTTTAAAATTTGAACAAAAATGTGTTGCTTAAAGTTTATGTAGTATGTCCCTTTTTTAGGTATGCGTTCAAATGGGAATATTGCTAGACATTAATCTTATATAGTTATTTGAGAGATATATTCTTTAGATTTGATACCAATGTATTTTTAAAATTTTAATTCCTTTTAAAGATGGCACAAAGGATAACATTAGCATCAGACCAACGTAAAAAAGTCGAGTTTACACTTTTGCCAAGACAATTATCATTAATCAATAGCGAGGGAAAACGGGTGATGACGTATATTTTAAACAACGTTACTAGTACTATTTAAGTAGAATAAAATCGTAATAAAGTAGGATAAAGTAAGTATATGAATTTAAATGACCTTTTGCATCACCGTCGTTCTGTACGTGTTTTTGATAAAGAAAAAACATTAGATATTAATACAATAAAATATTGTTTGGAGTTGTCAACCCTAGCCCCGAATAGTTCAAATATGCAGCTTTGGGAATTTTACCACATTACGGAACCAACTTTGTTGGAAAGAATATCATACGCTTGTCTGAACCAACCCGCAACTTCGACCGCTCTTCAGATGGTAGTTTTTGTTACCAGACAAGATTTACATCGAAAAAGGGCAAGGTTTGTTTTGGAGTTTGAACGCGGGAATGTTCGTCGCAATAGTCCTAAAGAACGACACGCCAAACGCATCAAAGACCGAGAGCTATATTACGGAAGGGTTATGCCCTTTTTATACACAAGATTTTTTGGATTACTGGGTCTTATCAGAGTAATAATTACTCAAATTATTGGTCTTTTTCGAACCATTACAAGACAAGTTTCTGAGAGTGATGTAAGAGTAGTCGTTCATAAATCTACGGCGTTAGCCGCACAAACCTTTATGATTGCAATGGCAAATGAAGGTTATGACACCTGTCCAATAGAGGGGTTTGACAGTAAAGTGTTAAGAAAAATATTAAAGCTACCTAGAGGGGCAGAAATTAATATGGTGGTTGCTTGTGGAATTAGAGACGGAAATAAAGGTATTTGGGGAGAAAGATGCCGTATTCCTTTTGAAGAAGTGTATCATAAATTTTAAATTTAGCCCCCCCTTTTTTGTAAAAAAACCCCTCACAATGTGAAGGTTAATTTGTGGAGAAGATGGGATTAACCTTGGGTTGTTCCCCTGAATCCCTTTTAGGAAATACAGCAAACTATCCTTTCAGTCCATGTGTCTAAAATCAACAAAGCCCTTACAAATACATTTGCAGGGCTTTTTATGCTTTTATCCACAGCTTTGCTGTGCTTAAAGTGGAGAAGATGGGATTCGAACCCACGACCTCTTGACTGCCAGTCAAGCGCTCTAGCCAACTGAGCTACATCCCCGCTTGAGGCAAAAATAAATTATTTTTTGCTCTATTGCTTCATTAGGGTCGATAAATAATCGGGTAATTTAGCTACTGATTCAATAATCCCATCTGGGATTATTTTGCTTTGCTCAACCAGTGCTTTTCTATACTTTCCTGTTTGAACTAAAACGGCATGATACCCCACTGTTTGTGCCCCCTCAATATCATTAATTAGATCATCGCCAACCATAAGCAGCTCATCTGGCGTTGCATCTAAAAGCGCACTACCCATTTCAAAAAAAATAGGATTAGGCTTTCCCACTACATATGCTTTTTTACCAGTAGCATGTTCCAGGGCAGCAACAAAAGCTCCACTGTCCAATTGTAAACCTGCCGCTGTTTGAAAATAACGTCCTTTGTGTAGTGCAATGATTTCTGCTCCGTCAAGGATTTGAGTCATTAGTTCATTGAGTAAATCGTAATCCCATGCATTGCCAATATCTCCTATTACTATTGCTTGTGGTCGTTTATCTACAGATAATGGATAGTCTGCTTGCGCTGCTGCCTCTAGTATAAGACGACAGCGTTCAAAACCCATTTTTTGAAGTTGTAAAACACCGGCATAGTTTGCACTTAACAATTCATTTTCTGAAATTTCTAAGCCTAAGTGTTGAAGTTTTGCAACCAATGCACTTCTAGCAAGTGTAGTATTGTTAGTTACAAAACGATATCCAATTTCATGATCTCTTAACCAAGCAAGGGTTTTGTTTCCACCGTCAATTAAGTCTTCCCCCACATGGAACACTCCATCCAAATCAAATAAAACTCCTTTAATGTGCTTCATAATATGAACGTTGGAAGCAAGCGATAACAGTTATCCTTTAATATCCTTTACAGCTCTAAACCCAGTGTGTATACTCCCTGTGTCTGGCGTGGTTTTCATACGCATGGCATTTCTATAGCCACTACAATAGCTTTCGTGGCATAAAAAACTTCCTCCACGGCTTACGCGTTTTTGAGCATAGGGTTCGTTTGAGTCATAACTTGTTTCAGGTCCTTTGGGATTTGCGGTGGTCTTATTGGCAAGGGTTTTGTAATAATCTTCATGATACCAATCGGCACACCACTCCCATAAGTTCCCAGACATATCATAGAGCCCGTATCCATTAGGGGCAAAACTCATCACGGGAGCACTCAAATAATAGCCATCACGCAATTTATTTTGATAGGGAAAACTTCCTTCCCACGTATTGGCTTTGGGCTTTCCTTCAGATAAAGCCTCGTTTCCCCAAGCATAAATATGATCTTCTAAACCGCCCCTGCTGGCATACTCCCATTCGGCTTCTGTTGGCAACCGTTTGCCTGCCCATTCGCAATAGGCCACTGCATCAAACCAACTTACATGCACTACGGGGTGATTTTCTTTTCCCGCAATATTGCTTCCAGGCCCTTCGGGTTGTCGCCAGTTTGCCCCTTGTCGCCATTGCCACCATTGGCTAACATCACGTAGCGATACCGGGTTGTCTGTCGCCACAAAAACCAACGATGCCGGCGCCAATTGACTTTCATCAGGTTTTGGCGTGCCAGGAGGCAATTCCTTTTTGATTTCTTCCCAATCTATTTGTTGTTCCGCCGTGGTTACATAGCCGGTAGCTTCAACAAAGGCAGCAAATTGCGCGTTGGTCACCTCATGTATATCCATCCAAAAGGAATCAATTATTACTTCGTGTTTTGGATATTCGTCTCGCCATGCTTGCTTATCATCAGCACCCATACGAAACCTACCCCCGGGGATGAGCACCATACCTTCGTGAGACACTGCTGCCTTTTGCGAAAGGGGTTGATTTGAAGCGGTAAAGCGCGTATTGGTAGGCGTACAACTATGTCCTGCTGTTACATGTACTTCGTCAGACGCTTCCAAAGCGTTTTCTTTTTTAGGCGTAGTTGTACAGCCTACAGCGAGTATTGAAACAATTACAGCCAAAAAAAGGTTTTTGTACATGTTCTTAAAATTAGTTGTCAAGATAATGATTTAACGCACAGTCACGCAAGCGTTGTGCGGCTTGTTCGGCGGTGATGTCGCGTTGCGGATTGGCAAACATTTCAT
>CAZSSZ010000149.1:0-3643 GCA_964609755.1 uncultured Flavobacteriaceae bacterium
TCGGGCGCTTAGCTCAGTTGGTTCAGAGCACTTGGTTTACACCCAAGGGGTCGGGGGTTCGAATCCCTCAGCGCCCACATCAAACAAAATCCCGATGCATCGCATCGGGATTTTTTGTTTTCAATAAAGGGGAAGTATGTTTCAGTCTTTTTGAAAACAAAAAAGCACGCACGAAGTGCTAGGGATTTTATTTGCAGGAGCGGTCGAAACGGGAGCTTTAATCCCTCAGCGCCCACATTAATTAAAATCCCGATGCAATTGCATCGGGATTTTTTGTTTTATGGATATTAAATATTATCTGCTTTCTCCTTTATGTTGTAAAAACCGTCTTAAAACGCTCACACGAAACCAGCATGTTTTCGTTAAAAGTCGCACCAGTAGCTTCCATTTCTCTGCGGTAATAGGCTTTGTGCACTTTTCGCCAATAGGCTAAACTTTTATCGCCTTCGCCCTCGGCGTGGGCAAATGCCGCATCCACCTTACTAAAGGAAACTTGTTGTATGTTGGTAAGTTCTATAACAGCTTTTGCAACACCATCCCAATCCGTAACAATAAACAAATCCCCAACGTTGGGCATGGGTTCGTTGTGGTGCGCATACCACCAAACCGATGGGGCTGTAGCTTGTTTGATTTTCTTTACCACCAACTCGGCACATACATTGGCATCGTGCGCATTGTCACAGAAATAAAAGTGATTGGGTTGGGGTGTATTCTCGAAATTAGGGTGTTCCTTAACAAAGGTTGCCCACAATTCAGCCACAGATGGATTTGGTAATTTCATAGGTTAAAAATACATATTTCAACAGAAGATTGTATCTTACGGCTATGCAACCCAAAACCACATCACGGCTTAGCGCATACATCGCTTTTTTGGCAGCGCAGTATGGCGTAAAACACGCAGATTATGCTGCTTTGCATCACTGGAGCGTAACGGAACAAGGTGTTTTTTGGGAGAGTATAGCTCGGTTTTTTGCCGTTGATTTTGATACCGCTTTTGAGGAGGTTTTTGTGCCCAAAACACCGTTTTGGGAAACCAAGTGGTTTCGCGGTGCACGCCTAAGTTATGCGCATCATATTTTTAGAAATACCACCACAGAGCGTCCCGCTTTTATTTACCAGTCCGAAAACGAATATACCGAAATCAGTTGGGCGCAATTGGTAGCCAAAACGGTTGTATTGCAACAGCAGCTTATTGCTATGGGTTTGGGCGTAGGCGATTATGTGGTGTGCTATGGCATCAACAGCCCCGAAACGGTAGCCGCCTTTTTGGCAACCAATGCGCTGGGTGCGGTATGGTCTTCTTGTTCCCCCGATTTTGGCACCCATGCCGCTTGCGAACGCTTTGCACAACTCCAACCTAAAGTGCTTTTTGCACATCGGCAGTATGTTTATGGCGGAAAATCATTTGATACCACTTCAAAAATTTCAGAAATCGTTGAAAATGTGCCCACTCTTAAGGCGACTGTTTTTTTAGATAAGCATGCCGTTTTTAACGATACGCCCAAAACGAAAGCCGATATTAGATTTACTTCCGTTCCTTTTTCATCGCTCATTTGGACATTGTTCTCCTCAGGGACCACCGGTAAGCCCAAAGCCATAGTGCATGGCACTGGACATATGCTTTTAGAACACTTAAAAGCGTTGGCGTTGCACCAAAATGTTTGTGTGGGCGATCGTTATTTTTGGTATTCCACAACAGGATGGATGATGTGGAATTATGCCCTGAGCAGTTTGCTCTGTGGCGCAACGCTATGTTTATATTCCGATGCGCCAACCCATCCAACTTCAGATGCTTTGTGGCGATTTGCTGTGCGTGCCAACATAAATCATTTTGGCGGTGGTGCGATCTATTTTCAACATCAAATGGAACGCACATCGTCTTTTTTGGAAGAAACCGATTTTTCGTTTCTTAAAACCATTGGATCTACGGGGTCACCGCTTTCAGCTGCGTTATGTGAGTGTTTACAGCAGCAGTTTCCCAAAACACAAATAATTTCGTTGAGTGGCGGAACAGACGTTTGCACCGCCTTTGTTGGGGGACATCCCGATTTGCCAGTTGTTGCTGGTGAAATTCAATGTAAAATGCTTGGTGCTCCCGTAGAAATTTGGGATGAAAATGGAGAAGAAATCGAGAATAGTGCTGGCGAATTGGTACTTACCGCACCTTTTTTGGCAATGCCTATTTTTTTGGTCAATGACCCTGATTTTGAGCGCTATCAGCAAAGCTATTATTCCAAATATAAGTCCGTTTGGAATCACGGCGATTGGGCAGCAACTACCGAAAATGGCGGGATGATCATTTATGGACGTTCCGATGCTACGCTTAACCGTCACGGGGTTCGTATAGGTACCGCAGAACTCTATGCTGCGCTAGATCAACTCCATGAAATATCGGATTGCCTTGTGGTGCATTTACATGATGAAACCCGAGACAAACTCGTGCTGTTTGTGCAGTCGCAAAACGAAATTGAGGAACATAAAATTAAAGCGCATATAAGGAACATGTGTTCCCCGCGCCATGTGCCCGATATTATGTACCGCACTCCTGAAATTCCCTATACGATAAGTGGAAAAAAAGTAGAAATCCCTGTAAAACGTATTTTGTTGGGTGAAAAACTCGAAGAGGTCGTTTCGCTAGATGCACTCAGAAATCCCCACGCGATGCAATGGTTTGAGCGTAATGTTAAAAGGATTACCCCTTAAAAATTCCTGACATAAAAGCTTCCTGCTCCTCGGCAAGTTCTCTGTCTACCAAAATACGACCACTGTGCTCGTCGGTAATAATTTTTTTACGTGAAGCAATTTCAAGTTGCACCTGTGGAGGGATGGTAAAAAATGAGCCTCCAGATGCGCCACGCTCAACAGAAACAATAGCTAAACCATTTTTTACCGATTCTCGAATACGTCGGTATGCATTAACCAAACGTTCATCAGCTTTTTCAGCAAATTCCTTAGACTTTTCTAGCAAGACGTCTTCTTCTTTTTGGGTTTCTGCTAAAATAGCGTCCAACTCGTCTTTTTTGTGCTTTAGATGTGATTTGCGTTCTTCTAGCTTCGTGTTGGTTTCAGTAACACCCTCATTTTTTTGCTCAATTAAGGCACCAAGTTGTTTGATTTGCTTTTCTGCCAGTTGGATTTCAAGCTCTTGAAATTCTAGTTCTTTATTCAGCGAATCATACTCACGATTGTTGCGTACGTTTTTTTGCTGCTCTTTATATTTTTTGATAAGTTCTTTTGCAGATTCTATCCCGTTTTTTTTCGTCTTTATTTCGTCTTGATAGGCGGCAACCTCAATCCCAAAATTACTAAGGCGTTTTTCAAGTCCAGAAACTTCAGCTTCCAAATCATCTACCTCTAGAGGCAATTCACCACGGACATTGCGGATTTCGTCAATGCGAGTGTCAATGAGTTGGAGGTTGTAAAGGGCGCGTAATTTTTCTTCGACAGTGGTTTCAGCTTTCTTTTTAGCCATAGTTAGAGATAATGAACAGGATTAGTATCCGTTTTAGATGAAATGAACGCAAAATTAGGGAAATTTTTCCTAAGATACTCTAAGATTATTTTTTTGGTGAATTGTTCACTTTCATAATGCCCTACATCAACCAGTAAAATTTGATTTTCCCCCTTAAAAAAATCATGATAT
>CAZSSZ010000150.1:0-3629 GCA_964609755.1 uncultured Flavobacteriaceae bacterium
ACAAATGTATCGCATAGCGGAAACCTTGCACAACGACGGCTACCACGTGGTGGCATACGATGCGCCCGCTCATGGAAAATCTTCTGGAAAAAAGACCAACATCTTGCAAATGATTGCTACGATTGCGCACTTAGATGCTACACATGAATTTGATTACCTCATCGGCCACTCGTTTGGAGGAATGGCAATTTACAATTATTGCAAAACCCCAAACAATGTTAAAAAAATTGTAACACTTGGCGCTGCTGACAACATGCGCACGATTTTTGATAACTATATATTGTCAGTTGGATTACAACAAAAAACCTCGGAGCGCATGACAAGCTATTTCGAAAAAAAGTATGCATTGAAAATTGATGATTATTCCCCCTTTGTTGTTGTGCAGAAACTCCAAATACCCACACTTATTCTTCACGACGAAGGGGATTATGACGTGCGTGTTGACTGTGCCGACAACCTTGCAAAGCATCATCCGAATGCTTCCATAATCAAGACCAAAGGGCTTGGACATCGGAAGATTCTACGTGATGAAAATGTGATGCAACAGATCAAATCTTTTATTCAAAAATCATGAAAACAACATTTTTAATACTTAGCAGTTTGGCAGTAACACTTAGTGCTTGTGGGCAACAACCTGCCGAAAAAACCATAAAAACACCCGTTGAAATGAAAAAAACAGATGCCTTTTGGAAAGACAAACTTAACCCAGAAGCTTTTCGTATTCTCAGAGAAAAAGGAACTGAATATCCACACACCGGCAAATACAACCTTCATTTTGAAAAGGGAACCTATGCCTGCGCTGCATGTAAAGAATCGCTTTTTGAAAGCAACTCGAAATTTAGAAGCGATTGCGGTTGGCCTAGTTTTGACAATGCCATAGAAGGGAAAATCCGCTACGAAAAAGACACTACTCACGGCATGATTCGCACGGAAATTATATGCAATAGTTGCGATGGGCATCTGGGACACGTATTCAACGATGGACCCACCCCTACAGGACTGCGCTACTGTGTGAATTCCGTTGCCTTAGATTTTGCTGCTGAGGATAAAACCGAAAAATAGCGTTTAGTAATAGGCTGTCGTTTCGTACTTTTGCGCAAACTTTTCCAAATATGAGTCAATACGCTATTATTGTTTTGGGGAGTGGTCCTGGGGGTTATGTAACCGCCATTCGCGCTTCTCAACTAGGTTTCAAAACTGCTATTATCGAGAAAGAAAGCCTTGGGGGCGTATGCCTAAACTGGGGTTGTATTCCTACCAAAGCCTTGATTAAATCAGCGCAAGTATTTGAATATCTGCAACACGCCGAAGATTACGGACTAACTGTAAAAGAGTACGACAAAGATTTTAATGCCGTGGTAAATCGCAGTCGTTCTGTTGCCGAAACCATGAGTAAAGGGGTGCAGTTTTTGATGAAAAAGAACAAAATTGATGTTGTTCTAGGCTATGGATCACTACTCCCTGGAAAAAAAGTTCACGTAAAGGCCGAGGACGGCAGTGAACAAGAACTGTCTGCGCAACATATTATTGTAGCCACGGGAGCGCGTTCACGGGAATTACCAAGCTTACCGCAAGACGGCAATAAGGTTATCGGTTACCGCCAAGCGATGACGCTTGAAAAACAACCAGAAAAATTGATTGTAGTAGGCTCTGGAGCAATTGGAGTAGAATTTGCTTATTTCTACAATGCCATGGGTACTGAAGTTACGCTTATTGAATACATGCCACGCATAGTCCCAGTTGAGGACGAAGAGGTTTCTAAACAAATGGAGCGTTCGTTTAAAAAAGCGGGAATCAATGTGATGACCGGTGCTGAAGTTACTGCTGTTGACACTTCAGGAAAAGGAGTTACAGCTAGCGTAAAAACCAAAAAAGGAGAAGAAAAAATCACTGCCGATGTGGTACTTTCTGCTGTGGGCATCAAAACGAATATTGAAAATATCGGTCTCGAGACTGTTGGCATTGCAACAGATAGAGATAAAATTTTGGTAAATGACTTTTATCAAACCAATATTCCAGGCTACTATGCCATTGGCGACGTAACCGCAGGGCAAGCTTTAGCGCACGTAGCCTCAGCTGAGGGAATTTTGTGTGTCGAAAAAATTGCGGGGCAACACGTTGAACCTCTTGATTATGGCAACATTCCCGGCTGTACCTACAGTAGTCCCGAGATTGCTTCTGTGGGGCTTACCGAGGCACAAGCAAAAGAAAAAGGCTATGAAATTAAAGTGGGGAAATTCCCGTTTTCGGCTTCTGGAAAAGCGCAAGCTGGCGGCACTACCGACGGATTTATTAAGGTAATTTTTGATGCCAAATACGGTGAATGGCTAGGTTGCCATATGATTGGTGCTGGCGTTACCGATATGATTGCAGAGGCAGTTCTTGGACGTAAATTGGAAACCACTGGACACGAAGTGCTAAAGGCTGTGCATCCACACCCTACCATGAGCGAAGCCATGATGGAAGCCGTTGCAGACGCATATGATGAAGTGATTCATCTGTAAATCAACCAATACATTTTAAAATATAAAAGCAGCCTATCGGCTGCTTTTTTTGTACATTTATACATTATAAACTCCAAATTATATCAATATGAACTGTACTGTTTCGAGGCTGAATCAATTGGTTGAAATTGGCGAGGCGTATTTATCCAAAACACATCGCCAGCAACTGGCAGCAAAACCCAAACCCACACAATGGTCAAAAAAAGAGATTTTAGGTCATCTTATTGACTCTGCACACTATAACCTTAGGCGATTTACTGAGATTCACATAAAAACAAAACCTTATCAAATCGTTGATTATGAACAAGATGAATTAGTCCTCGTTAATAATTACCAACGCGCCGAACCTAAAGATTTAATCATGCTTTGGGTAGGACTAAACAGGCAAATTATTCATATAATCCGAGAGTTAAACGAAAAAACTGTACAAGTTCAAGCAAAATTACCCAATCAAAAAACAACAAGCTTGCTTTTTCTTATCAATGATTACTTGGATCATTTAGAACACCACGTAAAACAAATTGTTGAGCCATAATCATTAATTTGCAGTTTTTATTGATATAACTAAAAACTCATGGCAAAACACATTTTGATTACGGGAGTATCTAGCGGTATTGGGCGAGATGCGTTGCGATTATTGCACAGCAAAGGCTATCATATTTTTGGTAGTGTCCGCAAAACAGCCGACGCGCAAAAGCTAACTCAGGAATATCCCGAGCGTTTTACACCCCTCATTTTTGATGTCCAAGACCACGATGCTGTTGTTAAGGCATCCAAAATTGTTTTTGATACTTGCGGTGCGTTGCATGGACTTATTAATAATGCGGGAGTTGCTGTGCCGGGTCCACTGCAATATATGTCCGAAGAAGATTTCGAACGCCAATTGGACATTAATGTAAAAGCTGTAAGGCGTATTACAAACGTCTTTTTACCCCTTTTGGGTGCTACACCAAACTTTAACGGTTCACCTGGACGCATAATAAACATCAGCTCTGTTGCAGGATTGTTTAATTCGCCTTTTAACGGCGCATATTCCATTTCAAAACATGCTTTGGAAAGCATGACAGATATTTACCGCAGAGAGCTTCGCAGGTAGGGAATAAAAGTAGTTGCCATTGAGAGGGG
>CAZSSZ010000151.1:0-3619 GCA_964609755.1 uncultured Flavobacteriaceae bacterium
TGAGTAGTAAATTAGTACATGCCGTTTATGACGATGATGATACGCTTTTGCATGCGGTAAAAGACGTAAAAAAAGCGGATTATCATATCGAAGAAGTCTTTACCCCCTTCCCGGTACACGGGCTAGATCACGCTATGGGATTGGCGGGAACACGCATTGCAGTGGCTGCATTTATGTATGGTATTTTAGGATTTGCAGTTGCCGTAACCATGATTAATCATATCATGATTGAGGATTGGCCACAAAATATTGGTGGGAAACCAAGCTTTTCATTTATGGAAAACCTTCCCGCTTTTATACCTGTTATGTTTGAAATGACGGTATTTTTTGCGGCACACCTTATGGTAATTACTTTTTACCTCCGTAGTAAATTATGGCCCTTCAAAAAAGCTGAAAACCCGATGCCTGAAACTACCGACGACAAGTTTTTGATGCAAGTGGCTGTTGACGGTGACGAGAAAAAATTGATGACGCTGTTAAAAAAATCAGGTGCAATTGATGTTAGTATTCACGAAAATCAACACGCATGAAAAAAGTAGTTAGTATTTTATTTGTTTCGCTTTTGTTGGTGTCTTGTTTTAATCCTTCAAAACCCAACTACCAGTATTTTCCTAATATGTATGAAGCTGTGGGGTATGAAGCTTATGTGGAGTCTGCAGCTTTTGCCAATGGTGTAGAGGCACAACTTCCTGTTGAGGGAACTGTTGCGCGTGGATGGGCACCTTATGATTATCCCGACACAAATGCGGGCTATGAGGCGGCAAAAACGAACCTTGTTTCACCACTTGAGCAATCAGATGCAAACCGTGCCGAAGGCAAAGAACTGTATGGGGTATATTGTGCGGTTTGTCATGGTAAAAAAGGCGATGGTCAAGGTATATTGATGAAACGTGAAAAGTTTTTGGGTATTCCTAGCTATGCCGATAGAGACATCACCGAGGGAAGCATCTATCACGTATTGATGTACGGTAAAAATGCGATGGGCTCGCATGCCGGACAAGTTAACGCTACAGAGCGTTGGCAGATTGCCCAACATGTAATGTATTTACGTAACGAACTGACAAAATAATTGGCCATGTACACTTTTGCTCAACGACTAAAAATCACCGCCTTTGTTCTTATGGGACTTGGGTTTATTGGGTTAGCTATTGGCTTTATGAGCGCCCCTGAAACTGTAGAAGAAGCACAAGCCATGGTTGCCGATGCACACGGCGGACACGGCGAGGCGCATGGCACCAGTCATGAGGCGCATGCTCCTGCTGCTGACCACCACGAAGCGGAAGCACATCACGACGATCACGCTGCTGCTGCACATGATGCAGGTCATGACGATGCTCACGGGGAACATTTGTTACACCAACTGCAAAACAAGCCTTGGGCTGCCCTTTATATAGCTGCCTTTTTCTTCTTTATGATTGCCTTGGGAACGCTAGTGTTCTATGCGATCCAACGGGCTGCACAAGCGGGCTGGTCTATTTTGCTTTACCGTGTTATGGAAGGCATTACAGCTTATTTGGTACCAGGGTCTATTATTATTTATGTGTTCTTGGTACTCACGGGACTTCACGCCAACCACCTTTTTGTTTGGATGGATGCTGATACCGTAGCACATGACGAAATTATTCAAGGGAAAGTAGGCTATTTGAATGTGCCGTTTTTCCTTATTCGCGCGGCAATTTACCTTTTGGGCTGGAATGCCTATCGCTATTTTTCACGCAAATTTTCATTGGCGCAAGACCATGCTTCCGCAGGAGATGTAAGCAACCACAAAAAGAACTTCCGTATCTCTGCAGGGTTCTTGGTGTTCTTCTTTGTTACCGAGTCTATGATGGCGTGGGATTGGATTATGTCTTTAGACCCACACTGGTTTAGCACCTTGTTTGGATGGTATGTGTTGGCAAGTATGTTGGTAACGGCTGTTACCGTAATTGCCTTGGTATCGATTTATCTAAAATCAAAAGGATATTTGCCAAAAGTAAACCACAGCCACTTACACGATTTGGCGAAGTTTATGTTTGGGCTTAGCGTGTTTTGGACGTACTTGTGGTTCTCGCAGTTTATGCTGATTTGGTACTCGAACATTCCTGAGGAAGTTACCTATTTCCTTACACGAATTGATGATTACAACTTGCCGTTTTTTGGTATGGTTGCAATGAATTTTATTTTCCCATTGCTTATTCTGATGAGCAGCGATTACAAACGCTCCAATTGGATTATTGTCATGGCGGGAATAATTATTGTCCTGGGTCATTATGTTGATATTTTCAATATGATTATGCCAGCCACTGTTGGTGACCAATGGTTTATAGGCTGGGCAGAAATAGGCGGATTCCTATTTTTTGCGGGGCTGTTTATTTATGTGGTGTTCAGCGCACTTACCAAAGCGCCTTTGGAAACAAGTGGTGACCCATATTTAGGTGAAAGTGAACGATTTGTATATTAATTGAGAACAAGTAAATGACTGCAGCTATTCTTTTTGCGATTTTGGTTTTAGTGGGATTTGCCATTTGGCAAATCACCAAGATTTTTGAGCTTTCCCAGCTTCGTCAAACCAAAGACGATTCGCAGGTGGCAAACGACCAAGACAACCACCGTAACGGACAGTTAATGTTTGCCTTTTTGGTATTCATCTACTTGCTTACAATCTATTCGTTTTGGGCGTGGGGCGATGTATTGTTGCCCGAATCTGCTTCAGCACACGGACAAGACATTGACCGCTTGATGTGGATTTCTTTTGCGCTTATCTTTTTTGTGCAAACCATAACACAAGCCTTATTGCATTATTTCTCTTGGAAATATCGTGGGCGCAAAGACCAAAAAGCGTTGTTCTATGCAGACAATGATAAACTTGAATTTATTTGGACCATTATTCCGGTAATTACTTTGGCGGGATTGATTATGTATGGATTGTTCACATGGACAGCCATCATGAATATTGAAGAAAATGACGAGGCACTTGTTGTAGAGCTTTATGCCCAACAATTCAATTGGAAGGCACGGTATGCTGGACAAGACGGTGTTTTGGGCGATGCGAACGTTCGTTTTTTACAAGATTACGATGGGCGTAATTTGGTAGGGATTGATTCCGCTGACCCGAATGGATTAGACGATATTGTGGTGCAAGAGTTGCACTTACCTAAAGGTCGTGAAGTGATTTTCAAAATGCGTTCACAAGACGTATTACACTCCGCCTATATGCCGCATTTTAGAGCGCAAATGAACTGTGTTCCGGGAATGATTACCGAATTTGCGTTTACGCCAACCATGACCACAGAGGAAATGCGTCAAACCCCAGAAATGGCAGCTAAGGTGGAAAAAATTAACCGTATCCGATACGAAAACAGTCAAGCACTAATTGCCAATGGCGAAGAGAGCTTAGATGCGTATCAGTTTGATTATTTGTTACTTTGTAACAAAATTTGTGGTGCTTCGCACTACAATATGCAAATGAAAATTGTTGTAGAAGAAGAAGAGGATTTTAACAAGTGGCTGGCACAGCAAACAACCTTTGCACAAACCATCCAACAGTAAAATAGATAGCTATGGGAGCAGATCACGCACATCATAAAGAAACGTTTATCACCAAGTACATCTTTAGTCAAGACCATAAGATGATTGC
>CAZSSZ010000152.1:0-3579 GCA_964609755.1 uncultured Flavobacteriaceae bacterium
TAACCTTAAATAAAACCACATGAAGTTTTTTATTGACACCGCAAACCTAGATCAAATTAAAGAAGCCCAAGCCTTAGGCATTTTAGATGGGGTAACCACCAACCCGTCTTTGATGGCAAAAGAGGGAATTACTGGACAAGAAAATATTATTGCCCACTACAAAGCCATTTGTGAGATTGTAGATGGCGATGTTTCTGCCGAGGTGATTTCAACCGATTTTGAGGGTATGATAAAAGAAGGGGAGGCACTTGCAGCCTTACACCCACAAATTGTGGTAAAGGTGCCTATGATTTTGGAAGGTATCAAAGCCATTAAATATTTTTCGGACAAAGGGATTAAAACAAATTGTACGTTGGTGTTCTCTGTAGGGCAAGCCATTCTTGCTGCCAAAGCCGGAGCGACCTATGTTTCCCCTTTTATTGGGCGTTTGGATGATATTTCTACAGATGGGCTACAGCTTATCGAAGACATTCGTAATGTGTATGACAACTACGAATTTGGTACGGAAATTCTTGCTGCTTCGGTACGCCATACCATGCACGTGATTGATTGTGCACACATTGGCGCAGACGTGATGACGGGTCCGTTGAGTGCCATTGTTGGTTTGGCAAAACACCCCCTAACCGACAGTGGATTGGCAAAATTCCTTGAAGACCACAAAAAAGGAAATTAAACACAAGTAAAATACACTTAAAAAGCCCACAGATTGTCTGTGGGCTTTTCTATTTTTGCAAAAAATAAATTTATGCTATCCGTATCTAATCTTTCGGTTCAATTTGGCAAACGTGTTTTGTTTGACGAAGTAAATGTTTCGTTTAATCAAGGCAATTGCTATGGTATTATCGGTGCCAATGGTGCAGGAAAATCTACCTTTTTAAAAGTGTTGACTGGAAAAATGGAGCCAAACTCGGGCAACGTACACCTTGAGTCTGGAAAACGGATGTCGGTTTTGGAGCAAAACCACTTTGCTTATGATGATTTTCCGGTGTTGGAAACCGTAATTCGTGGTAACAAACCCCTTTTTGCCATCAAAAAAGAAATGGACGATTTGTATGCCAAACCTGATTTTTCAGATGCTGACAGTAATCGTGTAGGGGAGTTGCAAATTAAGTTTGAGGAAATGAACGGTTGGAATGCCGAGAGCGATGCAGCCGCCATGCTTTCTAATCTTGACATTAACGAGGAGCACCATTATACCTTAATGAAAGATTTGGACGGAAAGCAAAAAGTTCGTGTGTTGTTGGCACAGGCGCTTTTCGGAAACCCTGACGTACTGATTATGGATGAACCTACCAACGACCTGGACTACGAAACCATTCAGTGGCTTGAAAATTTCTTGGCAAACTATGACAATACGGTAATTGTGGTATCACACGACCGCCATTTTCTCGATGCCGTTTGTACGCATATTTCAGATGTAGACTTCGGTAAAATCAACCATTACTCGGGGAATTATACGTTTTGGTATGAGTCAAGTCAGTTGGCAGCAAAGCAGCGTGCACAACAAAACAAAAAAGCTGAAGAAAAGAAAAAGGAATTGGAGGAGTTTATTGCGCGTTTTAGCGCAAACGTGGCGAAGTCTAAGCAAGCTACCTCTCGAAAAAAGATGATCGATAAGCTCAATATTTCAGATATCCGTCCTTCGTCTAGGCGTTATCCTGCCATTATTTTTGAGCGTGAGCGCGAAGCTGGAGATCAAATCCTAAACATTGAGGGACTTGCTGCCGAAGTGGATGGCACACCCCTTTTTACCAATATCGATTTGAACTTAGCTAAGGGCGACAAGGTGGTGGTATACAGTAAAGATGCACGTGCAGCTACTGCTTTCTACGAAATCATGAATGGAAAACAGCAAGCTAGTGCGGGTTCTTTTCAGTGGGGCATAACCACCAACCAAAGCTATTTACCCCTAGATAATGCCGCCTATTTTGACAAAGACGAGTCGCTTGTAGATTGGCTCCGTCAATATGCCAAAACAGACGAAGAGCGTGAAGAGGTGTTTTTGCGTGGCTTTTTAGGAAAGATGTTATTCAGTGGTGAGGAAGCCTTAAAATCTGCTAAAGTCCTTTCGGGGGGCGAGAAGGTGCGTTGTATGCTTTCGCGTATGATGATGGAGCGCGCCAATGTGCTAATGCTTGATGAACCCACAAACCACCTTGATTTGGAATCCATTACGGCATTTAACAATACGCTTATCAAATTTAAAGGCACGGTACTTCTCACTACACACGATCATGCGTTTGCGCAATCGGTTGGAAACAGGGTTGTAGAGCTTACACCCAAAGGAGTTATCGACCGTTACATGCCTTTTGACGATTATATGGCAGATGCCAAAATTAAGGAGTTGCGTGCTAAAATGTACGCCTAAAGAAGGGATTTAGCTTTTTCCACTTCGGAATCCAGCACCAAAAGTTGTTGCATCATACTTGGCGCTCCAAAACCAGCTAGACGGGCAGATTCGTTTTCGTCTTTGATAATGGGGTAAATGTTTTTTTCCTCTAGAAGAGCCTTAACACGTTGCACATCAACAATGCTTCCACTATACAATAAGGTAAACGAATTGGACATTAGCTGTTGTAGTATTTACTATTCCAAATGGCTTGACTTACGTTCTTGCCTCTAGCGAAGGTATAATAAATTACAATAGCAGCAACTGATTTAAACATAAAGAAATACACCAAGAAAAAGTCGCTAGACGTAGGGTTTGGCGTAAAAACAGCAAGGGGTACAAAAAGCGATAGTACAAAACTTAAAACCAATGTGGCGATACACATGGTTATTAGGTTTTTAAAAGGCCAAACCAAAGCTTTACGTAGTGGATGCAAATCGTTTCCCCATTGGTGAATAAGGTAATAATACCCATTTCCCATAGGCGCAAATAGGAGGGGATCGTCGGCGTTTTCAAGCTTAAAAAGCTTTGAGGGTGCCATCATTTTTAAATCCGTAAGTTCGGAGTCATGTGCTTTTTCAATAGCTTTGATTTGATCTACAGCCTCGACTGGAAACGTCCCTTTAAAAAGCGTTGCATCCAAAAAGCGTAATCTGTAGTCGATGCAAATCTTTTTGATTTGATGAATATGATACACACGATTTGTATCGATGATTTCAATATCAAAATCATTTTTGGGCAGTTCGGTTTTCCATTGATTACCCTTTTGGCGAACGCTGTCTAACTGCTGGCGGATATTGGTAGGTGCGAACATAATTTTCTTTTTTAGCAACACCCAAAGATACACATAACTATCAAATAATCAAGTGTTTAACAACACCTAAACAAGAGGGTTACCGAAGACTGGCGCCAAGTTGATTTTCGTACTGCTGAGCAATACGCTTCATGGTTTTATCAATTTGCTTGTCGGTAAGGGTTTTGTTGTTGTCGCCTAAGGTAAAACTGAGCGCATAGGATTTTTTTCCCTCTGGAATTCCCTTTCCAGTAAACACATCAAACAAGCGCACATCTTGCAACAAATGACGTTCTGTTTTTAGTGCAATTTGTTGTAATTCTTCAAACGTAATGTTGCTATCCACTAAAAGCGCAAAATCCCTACTCACCGCTGGGAATTTGGACAGGGCTTCTAC
>CAZSSZ010000153.1:0-3561 GCA_964609755.1 uncultured Flavobacteriaceae bacterium
CACCGCACCGTCTTGAATATTCACCCGATTCCCAATGCGAATGCTGTGTACGTCGCCACGCACCACCGCCTGAAACCATACCGAGCAATAATCCCCCATAATAATATCCCCGATTAGCGTTGCGTTTTCGGCAAAAAAGCAATCTTTTCCGTATTGTGGGGTATGTCCTAAAACCGTTTTGATAAGCATACTGCAAAATACAAAAAACCGCAAGCATACGTGCCACAATGTTGCGAATGCCTATTTTTGCACCAAAAGCCTATGAACCGTTTTCGTATACTCCCGTCAGATAATCCCGATGTGTTGGTCTTTGGAACCGAGACTCCACTAGTAGATCGTGCCTATGCCTTTAATAATGTGTCTGAAGCTGCCGAGGTACCCCTGGCGCAACAACTGTTTTATTTGCCTTTTGTAAAGGCGGTTACGCTGAGCAGTACTCAACTCACGTTGGAACGTTTTCCCATAGTGGAATGGAACGAAGTGCAAGACGAAGTACACGAACAATTGGAAAAATACCTTGCCGATGGTGGCGATATTCTAAAACCAAAAAAGACTGCTCCAGCGAATGTATATGCCGAAAGCACACCCAACCCTGCCGTGATGAAGTTTGTAGCAAACAAAAAATTGGTGCCTGCTAGTGTTGAGTTTACCTCCATTGACGCGACCAAAGATGCGCCTTTGGCACAAGCCCTATTCCACTTTCCGTTTGTGAAAGAGGTGTATATGGATGAAAATTTTGTGTCGATTACCAAATATGAAATTGCCCCTTGGGAGGAAGTGGTGCAAGAAGTGCGGACCTTTATCCGTGAGTATTTGGCTGCTGACAAACCCATTTTAGCAACTGGTTTTGTTCCTGCCAACGAAACACCCGAACACACCCAAACCGACTATACGCCTACCGAACAAGAGATTGTACGCATTTTGGACGAATACATCAAACCCGCTGTGGCTTCAGATGGTGGAAACATTGTTTTTCAATCATTTGACGAAGGCAACAAATCGGTACATGTGGTGTTGCAAGGCGCGTGTAGCGGGTGTCCGTCTTCTACCTTTACCCTTAAAAATGGAATCGAAACCATGATGCGCGAAATGCTCCCCGGTAAAGTAGAGCAAGTGGTGGCGATAAATGGATAGAAAGTATTATATTTGAGCATAATATGTCTACAATTATGGATAATATAGTGCAAGAATATCGAACTTTTATTAACGCATTACCAGAGCGCATTAAAAAAAGTAGTATTAAGACAAATGCCATTATTGATAAAACGGGCATTCCCAGAGCAACCTTTTACAACAAACTAAAAAACAATTCTTTTACCCTTGACGAGGTGGAACAAATCAGTCAGATTTTAGCCATTGAAGACTATATTGATACGCAAATTGCAAAGGGGAAAGCAGACATTAAAGCAGGAAGAACCGTAAATGCAAAAGAAGCCTTAAACAGCTTACGAAAGCAATTTAAGTGAGTAATTTGACCTGGAATCTTCGATATTGGTGATGTAGAGAACATCAGTATCGTATTCGTAAAAAATGAGGGTGTATTTTTTCCAAATGAATTTTCGTATTGCTCCCCGATAGACCATACCCATTTCGGGCATTAGCGCCAACGCTACAAAAGCACTTTCTAAACTGTCTATATACTTAACTGCAAGTGCGGCAGAAAACCGATTTGCCAAATACGCCGCAATATTTTGAATACCCAAATTAGCCGTGAGAGACAAAGTTACGGTAAGCGGTTTTGAATGAGGCACATCTCAAATATAAGCCCTTTTGGTTTAATATTGTATATTTTTTTTGCTACCTTAGCTTCAAATAACGCCCGAAATTGTAAAAAAAAACTTAACCGATTCCGCATCATTTTATTTTTACTGATTAAGGGTTTTGGGTATCCTTTTGGTACGTTAATATGCCTATTTAAGGCTAGTCACGCATTGCAAGCCTGTCTGCCGCAAGCTAGTAGTAAAAGAAACTTATACCATGACAAAACAAACCGCCTATATTCAACCACTTTTAATAGTGCTTGTGTGCAGTTTGGTTTCGTGTGAACCTAAGCAAAAAGCGTTTCGTGATACAAACGAAATAAAGCAGATGATGTTAGACTACAGAACTGCCTGGAAAGCAGGAGATTCCGCGCAAATTTTACAACACCTTAGCCCAGATATTGTATTATTTCAACCCGGAAAGCAACGTGCGCCAATAGTAGGAAAGAAAGCAGTACGTGCATTTTGGTTCCCTAAATCTGAGATTGCATACCCCATTATAAACTACAAAATTGAACATGAAGAAATTGAAGGGGGCAATAAAATCGCCTACTATCAAGGGCTTTCAAGACTCACTTGGTACACATTAGAAAACGGAATTGCCAGAGACACTACCCTTTCGGTTTCAGAGTTTAGCAATATCCTGCGAAAAGAAGAGGGCAAGTGGAAAATCTATCGAATATTATATAATCTAAAAGATTCAAAGTATTCGAGGTGACAGTATGCTAACTGGTGAAAATTTACACCACCCTTCCTAGCGCATCTTTTTTGGAAGGGGTAATCCGAACGGGTTTAATATACACCGGCGCAAAAGTGCCAATATCAGTAAACTGTTGAGAATCAAACGCCACCTTTGCCAAATCAGGCATTGCCGTAGCAATAGGGTGCGTTGGAACAAATTGCCAATTGGGATTTTCGGGTAAAATCGCTTTTGCTTTTTCGGCACCTGTTCCCACAAAGCATACTTTTTCATGAGCAAAGTCGACAAAGGAATCAGGGGTTATGACATGTGCCTGTGTATGGGTCAGTTCTTTTCCGCCCACATCAAAAACAGCCGTATATACCTCATCACGACGGGCATCTAAAAGTGCCACCACTTTAGTATTTTCCCAATGCGGCACAGCCAAAATTTGTAAGGTCGGGATTGCTATCAGCGGAATATCGAGGGCAAAACACAAACCTTTGGCAGCCACGCTGCCAATACGCAAACCCGTAAACGACCCCGGACCTTCACTCACCGAAACCGCATCGAGTTGGTTTGGAGTAAGCTTTGCTTCATGAAGCACTTCATCTATAAATACATGCAACTGTTTGGCGTGTGAAAAACCGCCTTCCAGAAGTTTTCTGGAAGCAATGCATTCTTTGTCCTTGCTCAATGCCACCGAACATTGTTCTGTAGCAGTTTCTATATGTAGCAGATATGCCATGAGGCAAAAATACTACTTAAAGCGTTAGCGGAATACCAAAGTAAAACTCTAGTACTTTTATTTTAAAAATCGCATCAAACTTGGCACGTAGTTCTTCAGATACCGCCAGGTCGTAGCGTTGTTTGGCTTGTGAGAACTGTAATGAGGTTGCCGCACCGGCATTAAATCTGTCTAGCGCATACTGATAGGATTCCTTTCTTGCCTTGGTGGTTTTTTGGGCTGCCTCGTAGGCTTTTAGCGCGCCTTTGGCATCGTTGTAGGACTGATAAATCGTCCGCTCTAGCTGTTGTTCTTGTTGGGTAAGTTGCGTATTGGAACGCTCTACATTTACTTTACTTCGTCGTACGTTATTCTTCACCGAAAGCCCGTTAAGT
>CAZSSZ010000154.1:0-3544 GCA_964609755.1 uncultured Flavobacteriaceae bacterium
CAAATAGCATTTTAGATGTCGGCTTGTTCAAACGCCTCATGGTGTTTGTAAAACCCTATCGCATCACCTTTTCTTTTGTGTTGCTTGCTGCTGTGCTTTTATCAGGTTTTTCCACACTTAGTCCTTACCTGTTAAAAATTACTATTGACGATTATATTACCCTAAAAGATTACGATGGTATGTTGGTGCTTATAGCATTAATGACTGCCACACTATTGCTAGAGGTCATCTTTCAGTTTATGTTTATTTACTACGCCAACTGGCTGGGGCAATATGTTATTTTCGATTTGCGAAACACCCTTTATAAACACATGCTCCAATTCAGAATGGCGTATTACGACAAATCTGCGGTTGGAAGATTGGTAACACGTGTAGTGGGTGATATCGAAACCATCTCCGGAATTTTCAGTCAGGGGTTGTTTATGATCATTGCCGATGTACTCAAAATGCTTTTGGTTATTGTAGTGATGTGGACTGTAAGTTGGAAATTATCGCTGATTGTCTTTTCGATACTTCCTTTGGTGTTATATGCTACACGCAAATTCCAAAAAGCCATGAAAGCGGCTTTTGACGAAGTGCGTACACAGGTAGCTAACCTCAATAGTTTTGTTCAGGAACGCATTACAGGGATGTTGATTGTACAGCTTTTTGCTCGAGAGAAACAAGAAGCAGAACACTTTAAAGAAATTAATGATAAACACCGAAAAGCATGGCTTAAAACGGTGTGGTACAATTCTATTTTCTTCCCTATTGCCGAACTATCCACTTCCATTACCATTGGATTGTTGGTTTGGTTTGGCGGGCTAAACGTTATTGCTGGCACTTCAGGAATCACCCTGGGAATTATCTTTCTGTTTATTCAATTGTCCCAGATGCTTTTTCGTCCACTGCGGCAAATTGCCGATAAGTTTAACACGCTTCAGATGGGTATGGTGGCGGTGCGTAGGGTTATGAACGTACTCGATACAAACGAGGAAATTACAAACACTGGAGCCCTTTCGAACATAGACTTGAAAGGCGCGGTCCGTTTTGAGGATATACATTTTTCATACAAGGAAGATGAGCCCGTATTACACGGAATTTCATTTGAAATGAAACCCGGTGAAACCGTTGCTGTTGTGGGGGCAACAGGTGCTGGGAAATCTACCCTTATCAATATCTTGAGTAGGTTTTACGAGATTGATAGCGGAAGTGTTCTACTTGATGACGTAGCTGTTGAAGACTACGAACGCGCATGGTTGCGAAGCCAAATTGGCGTAGTGCTACAAGATGTGTTTCTTTTTGCAGATTCTATACATAACAATATCACCCTATGGGACACTTCTATTAGCGAAGAGGATGTAGTTGATGCAGCTAAAAAAATAGGAGTACATAAATTTATTTCAAGTTTGCCTGGGGGGTACCACTTCAATGTTAAAGAACGCGGAGCCTTGCTTTCTACAGGACAGCGACAATTGATTGCGTTTTTGCGTGCCTATGTCAGTAAGCCTAAAATTTTGGTTCTGGACGAAGCTACTTCGTCTATAGATACGCATGCCGAAAAACTTATCCAAAAAGCGACTAAAGAAATCACAAAAGGCAAGACCTCTTTGGTTATTGCACATCGATTGGCAACTGTGCAGCGTGCCGATAAAATTATCGTCTTAGATAAGGGGAAAATTGTAGAGGAGGGAACACATAAGGAACTCCTCAAAATTGAAGGGGGCTACTACAAAAACCTCTATGAAGTGCAATTTTTAGCACCTGCCCAAGCGGTTTAATCCATGTCTTTGGAGAGCAGATTGCCCAACTCTTTGTAAGAAGAAAATGGCACACGCTCACCATTCTTAAAATAGCTAATTGCACCTGTTTCTTCAGATACCACAAGAACCACAGCATCTGTTTTTTCGGTAATGCCAAGTGCTGCGCGGTGACGTAGCCCATACCGCTTTGGAATCGATTTGTTTTCGGAAACCGGAAGTACCACTCGCGTTGCTGTAATGGTATTGTTTTCAAGAATAGCTGCTCCGTCGTGGAGGGGTGCGTTTTTGTGGAAAATACTCTCGATTACTGGAACAGAAAGCTCCATTTGAACGGCTATTCCTGAGGGTTTTAGAAAGTCTAGACTGCTGTTGCGTTCCAGCACCAAAAGAGCACCCGTTTTTTGTTTTTTGAGTGATGCGCAACTTTGAATGAGTTCATCAATATCGAGCTCAGGTTCGATTGTATTTTGATTGCTATTAAAGATCTTTAAATATCGATTCAGTTTTTTTCGATTTGCCAGATTTGAAGACCCCAACATTAATAACAATCGTCTGATTTCTTGTTGAAAAACCACTATGAGCGCAAACACCCCAACACTCATAAATCCGCCTAAAATATTACTGAGCAATTCCATGTTTAGCGCATCGGTAATTTTCCAAATCAAGTACAAAATCACAATGCCCACAAAAATGTTAATGGCTGCCGTGCCACGTACAAGGCGGTAAGCATAGTAGAGTAGGAGTGCCACCAAAACAATATCGAGCACATCCAGCAGATTAAAATCTAAAAAATCAAACATTTTATAAAGTTACGGATTTATTGATTACGCAATTTTCAGTGCTTCCACAAGCTGAACAGCTTCTTTTGCTTCTTTCACATCATGCACACGCAGTATGTGTGCCCCATGCTGCAAGGCAACGGTGTTTAGTACCGTTGTGCCGTTTAGTGCACTTTCAGAGTTGGTGTGAAGCGTTTTATAAATCATAGATTTACGAGAAACACCCACCAACAACGGTACGCCCTCAATATAAAGGGTGTGCAAGTGATTAAGCATGGCAAAATTATGTTGCGTGGTTTTTCCAAAGCCAAAGCCCGGATCTAGAATAACATCATCTATACCAGCAGCATGCGCCGCATTAATTTTTTCCGAAAAAAAGTAACGCACAGCGGTTAAAACATCATCATAGGACGGATTGTTTTGCATGGTTTGCGGCGTGCCTTGCATGTGCATCGCAATATAGGGAACGCCCAATGCGCCAACAGTTTGTAGCATTTTGCTGTCCATATTTCCAGCAGATATATCATTGACGATTTGTGCACCTGCTTCAACAGCTTTTTGCGCCACCTCACTTCGGTACGTATCTATAGAAATGATGGCTTCGGGAAAGGTTGTGGCTATTTTTTCAATAATGGGCAAAACACGCGACAATTCTTCATCAACCGAGATTTCGTCTACACCGGGTTTTGAGCTCGCGCCACCTATATCAATAAAAGTAGCCCCTTCCGAAAGCATTTTCTCTGTTTGTGCCACTGCGGCATCAAGGCTATTAAATTTTCCTCCATCGAAAAACGAGTTTGGGGTTATGTTCAAAATCCCCATGATTTTGGGTGATGACAGGTCGATGAGTGTTCCGTTACAATTGATGTTCATAAATAGCCGTAAATTTTTTGGTAATCCCCCAAATCCTTTTCATTTTTGACGAAATTTACATAAAACTTGCGTCGTGTTGCAAACTGAAGCACAATATCTGAAAGAAGCCACCAAATGCAAAGCACTTTTTGAAAAAAAAATGGTGGATTA
>CAZSSZ010000155.1:0-3526 GCA_964609755.1 uncultured Flavobacteriaceae bacterium
CACCCGAAACCACATGCTGTCCTACTTGAAGACCAGCTTGCGCAATAATGTATCGCTTTTCGCCATCTTCAAACTGCGTAAGGGCAATAAACGCCGAGCGATTTGGATCGTACTCAATCGTTTTCACCTCTGCAGGTGCATCAAAACGATTGCGCTTAAAATCGATAATACGGTAGCGTTTTTTGTGTCCACCACCAATGTAGCGCGCCGTCATGCGACCGCTGTTGTTACGACCACCAGAACGTTTTTTCGGAGTAAGCAAGCTTTTCTCCGGCTTATCAGTGGTGATGGCGTCGTTACCATTTACCACTCTACCGCGCTGTCCAGGTGTTATAGGTTTTAGTTTTCTAACTGACATAGCCTATTATAAATTACTGTAAAAATCAATATTTTCTCCCTCGGCTACTTCCACAACGGCGCGTTTAGTAGCGTTGGTTTTTGAATGCTGAATACCATTTTTGGTATAACGTGAGCGTCTTTCTGGTCCGTAGTTTAGTGTACGCACTTTTTCTACGGTTACACCATAAGTAGCTTCAACGGCTTTTTTAATCTCAACCTTATTCGCTTTTGGGTTTACCAAAAACGTGTAGCGGTTACGCAACTCGCTTTCGCGGGTTGCTTTTTCGGTAATAACGGGTTTTAGCAAAATACTCATCGTGTGTTATTTACTCAAATTAGCTTCAATGGCAGCTACGGCACTTTCGGCAAGTACCAAATGCTGCGCATTCATAATTTTATATGTATTCAACTCATCGTTGGTAAGCACTTCTATAGCTTTTAGGTTACGCCCAGACAAATACACATTTTGGTTGGGAGCACCCAATACCCAAAGTGATTTTTTATCGGAAATACCCAATGCACTAAGAGCCGCTTGAAACGACTTTGTTGTCGGTGTATCAAACTGAAAGTCCTCAACCACCGTAATATTTTGTTGTTTTGCTTTAAGGCTAAACGCAGATTTGCGTGCCAAACGCTTTACGTTTTTGTTCACTTTTTGCTCGTATGAACGAACACGAGGTCCAAAAACACGACCACCTCCGCGGAACAATGGGTTTTTAATGCTCCCCGCACGAGCTGTACCTGTACCTTTTTGTTTTTTGATTTTGCGGGTACTACCAGCAATCTCAGCACGTTCCTTGGCTTTGTGTGTTCCTTGGCGTTGATGTGCCAAATATTGTTTCACATCCAAATACAAAGCGTGTTCGTTAGGCGCTATGCCAAATACAGCTTTATCTAGCGCAACGGTACGTCCAGTATCTTTTCCGTTAATATCTACTACTGCTACTTTCATTACTTACGAATTAAAATGAACGCATTTTTGTGACCGGGCACACAACCCTTAACCACTATCAAATTCTTTTCAGGAACAACCTTGAGCACGCGCAAGTTTTGAACGGTAACTTTTTCGTTTCCAGTTTGCCCTGCCATGCGCATTCCCTTGAATACACGTGCTGGGTATGAGGCAGCACCAATGGAACCTGGAGCACGCAAACGGTTATGCTGACCGTGTGTAGATTGTCCAACACCAGCAAATCCGTGGCGTTTTACTACTCCTTGGAATCCTTTACCTTTAGAAGTACCTGTAATGTCAACAAATTCTCCTGCAGCAAAGTGATCTACAGTAATGGTGTCACCTAACTTATAGGCTTCTTCAAAACCTTGAAATTCTACAAGTTTACGTTTAGGCGTTGTGCTTGCTTTTTTGAAATGCCCACTCGCCGCTTTGGTAACATTACGCTCGGGTTTGTCAACAAAACCAAGTTGAAGTGCATCGTAGCCATCAATATCTTTTGTACGAACTTGTGTTACCACACAAGGACCTGCTTCAATAACGGTACAAGGAAGGTTCTTCCCATTCTCGTCAAAGATGCTTGTCATACCAATTTTTCTTCCTATTAAACCAGACATAATCTGAATATTTTCCCCAAAGGGTGTTATACTTTAATTTCTACTTCTACGCCACTTGGCAATTCGAGCTTCATCAAGGCATCAATAGTCTTAGATGAAGAACTGTAAATATCCAACAAACGCTTGTACGAGCTTAGCTGAAACTGTTCACGCGATTTTTTATTCACGTGTGGCGAACGCAAAACCGTAAAAAGTTTTTTGTGTGTCGGCAATGGAATAGGACCCGTTACCACAGCACCTGTTGATTTTACGGTTTTCACAATTTTCTCGGCAGAGCGATCTACCAAATTGTGGTCGTACGATTTAAGCTTAATTCTAATTTTTTGACTCATCGTTTACTTGTTTAACTCTGACCTGTTGCAGCTGCAATAACTTCAGATGAAATATTTTGTGGTGTTTCTTCGTAATGTGAAAATTCCATGGTAGAGGTAGCACGACCCGAAGAAAGCGTACGCAATGATGTTACATAACCGAACATTTCGGAAAGTGGCACATTGGCTTTTACTACTTTAGAACCGGCACGGTCGTCCATGCTGTTTACTTGCCCACGACGACGGTTAAGGTCACCTACAATATCTCCCATGTTTTCCTCAGGAGTAAGTACCTCTAGCTTCATTATGGGTTCCATGATTACAGCACCTGCCGCTTTAGCAGCAGCTTTGTATCCGATTTTTGCTGCTAACTCAAACGAAAGCGAATCGGAATCCACAGGGTGGAACGAACCGTCTTTCAACGTAACCTTGATAGCATCTACTTCAAAACCAGCCAATGGACCGTTTTTCATCGCTTCTTTAAAGCCTTTTTCTACAGATGGAATGTATTCTTTTGGAACGTTACCTCCTTTGATTTCGTTAACAAACTCAAGGCCTGATTTTCCAACTTCGGCAGGCTCTAGAGTAAACACAATATCGGCAAACTTACCACGACCACCCGATTGCTTTTTATATACCTCACGGTGGTTTGTGGAAGCTGTAATTGCTTCTTTGTACTCTACTTGTGGTTGACCTTGGTTTACGTCAACTTTAAATTCACGACGAAGACGATCAACAATAATATCGAGGTGTAACTCGCCCATACCGGAAATAATCGTTTGACCAGAAGCCTCATCTGTTTTTACTTGGAAGGTTGGATCTTCTTCAGCAAGTTTTGCCAACGCCATACCTAATTTATCTACATCGGACTTGGTTTTTGGCTCTACCGCAATACCAATTACTGGATCGGGGAAGTCCATACTTTCCAAAATGATAGGTGATTTTTCAGCAGAAAGTGTGTCTCCTGTCTTAATGTCTTTAAAACCTACTGCAGCACCAATATCTCCAGCCTCAATAAAATCAATAGAATTCTGCTTATTGGCGTGCATTTGATAGATACGGGAAATACGTTCTTTGTTTCCAGAACGGTTATTCAACACATAAGAACCTGCATCCAAACGACCTGAATACGCACGGAAGAATGCCAAACGTCCTACAAAAGGATCAGTAGCAATTTTAAATGCCAAAGCAGCAAAGGGGTCATTCACCGAAGGTTTACGTAGAATTTCAGCACCAGAATCTGGGTCTGTACCCACAATCGCCTCCTTATCCTCTGGAGAAGGCAAATAACGACAAACGGCATCAAG
>CAZSSZ010000156.1:0-3472 GCA_964609755.1 uncultured Flavobacteriaceae bacterium
GATAGCCATTTTGGTTTGGTATTGGGGTAGAACACGCAAAGTCCACGACGATAGGGGAAATGGGGGGCTATTATTTCATGCCGATTTGGGTTCACAACACCTAGTGTCTAATCAAGATTGGAAAATGAAAGTGCATCCCGCCTACGACCCAAAAAGTGGGGGTGGCGGAAGCAACCCCAATAGGGTAAATGCATATAATGTTACATTCGATGCGCGCAAGGGCATGGGGGATTGGTCTGATGCGGCTTGGTACAAAAACAATTACAACGACACAAGTTGGGAAAAACCAACGTTAAAGGGTAGTGTCAACAGTATGCCCTGGGGCACACTTGTCAAACGCGTCATTCCACAGTGGAAAGATAGTGGACTGTTAAATTATGAGTCTCTTGTGTTGGCATCATCAGAAGAAAAAGTGGACTTACCATATAAGAACACTACGGATTCTATTGTCGTTATTTACGCTAAATTACCTTTTAATCAACAAATTACACCTTATTTGAAGGTGAATAGTAGTGCCGGAAAAACCATTGAGGCTGAAATGGACAACCCTTTTAATATGTTAAAAGGAACCTATATTACTAAAGAGGGAACGCAGGCTTTTGAGAGTTTTTCTTGGATAAACGGGCATCGCGTGGAATATAAAATTCCTCCCGGTGTAGAAGTGTTGGCGCTAAAATATCGTTGGACGGGTGTTGGTGAAATGACGGGTAATTTTGCGTGTAGTGACCCATTTTTTTCACGATTGTGGTGGATGGCTCGCAACACCTTATATGTGTGCGCAAGAGATGGGTTTATGGACTGCCCCGACAGAGAACGGGGGCTATGGTTGGGAGATGTAGCCGACCAAACGGGGGCTATTTTCTATTCACTTGATGACGCTGGGCGAATGTTGTTAAAAAAGGGAATAGACAACACCATAGCCTATCGTGATGGAGATATTATTCAGGGATTAGCACCTGGTTTTGGCGCATATCGTGGAAAAAGTAGCGAGCTCACGGGACAAAGCCTTCAATTTATTGACCAAGTCGTGTGGCAGTATTATTTCAATACAGGTGATAAAGCTACTCTTGCCAATGCTTACCCCGCACTTTTGGCGTATTTAAAACTATGGAATATGAAACCCAATGGCTTGCCCGAACACAGAAAGGGCTATGCCAACTGGATTGATTGGGGAATCGATCCTGACCCTGAACCTGTCAATGTAATCCTGTATTATATGGCTCTGAAAGCTGCACAAAAAATGTGTGTTGTTTTGGATAAGCCTAAAGACCTTAATTGGTATCAAATCCGTATTAAAAGCATTGAGGAAAACTTCGAAAGCGTTTATTGGCAAGGGAATCGTTATGGTTCTAAAAACAAACCCATTGAAGAACGCACAAGTGCGTTGGCCATTATAAGTGGATTGGCAAAAAAAGCGCATCACAACATTTTAGTAGACAGCGTGTTGATGCCTGTACAAAAATCAAGTCCTCACATGGAGTGGATGGTTGAGGAAGCCATTATGCTAACGGGTCAATACGAAAAGGGTTTAACGCGAATGAAAATGCGTTATGAAGAGCAGGTTAACAATCAAGACCTAACCACCTTGTACGAAAAGTTTCTGCCCAAACTACGCGGTACCTATAATCATGCTTGGAATGCGCCAAATTATGTGTTGTCAAGGTATATTGCTGGTGTTAAAGCAACGCGTCCCGCTTGGAAAATGTATGAGGTAAAACCCAATTTGGCGGGTTTAACTTCGGTAAGCCAGATAATTCCCTTAGTAAAAGGGAATATTACAGTAGACGTAAAAAAGTCTGAAAAGCACTATCAAATTGACTTAGCTTCTCCCCCAAACACAACGGCTGTGGTGTATATTCCCAAAGAGGGTAAGGAAGTGTCAAAAGTGATGGTAAACGGCAGGACATTATGGAAAAAAGGTAAAAAGAGGACGTCGTTTGAAGACGTTTTATTTGAGAAGGAGAACAACTCCCACCTCGTTTTCAAAGCTGCTGCAGGGAAATGGAAAATAAGCACAACATATAAGCACTGAAAACGTGAAACAAAAAAAACGACAAGATGGAAAAAGCTAAAATAATTCACGTTACGCTTCTCGTTTTTATCTCATCATTTGGTGTTGGTTGTACCCATCAGCAAACAACCCAAAAAAACGAAATTGCTACAAAGCCAAACATCATCTATATTCTAGCAGATGATCTCGGGTATGGTGATTTAAGTTTTACGGGTCAAAAGAATTTTCAAACTCCCAACATCGATAAATTGGCAGCGGATGGGATGTTTTTCAATCAGCATTACTCAGGATCAACGGTTTGCGCGCCATCCCGATCTGCACTAATGACAGGGTTGCATACGGGTCATACATTTATTAGGGGTAATAAGGAAATGAGACCAGAGGGTCAGTTTCCTCTAGATGTCTCTGCTGTAACCGTTGCCAAAATCTTAAAGTCGGCAGGTTATTCCACCGGTGCTTTTGGCAAATGGGGATTGGGTTTTCCGGGCTCAGATGGAGATCCAAATAATCAAGGTTTTGATACTTTCTACGGATACAATTGTCAGCGATTGGGACACAATTATTATCCTTACCACTTGTGGGAAAATCAAACCAAAAAAATATTGACGGGGAATGCAGGAAAAAAAACAGAAATCTACGCTCCAGATGTCATTCATGAAAAATCGTTAGCGTTTATTGAAAAACATAAAGACAGCCCTTTTTTTATGTACTATCCTTCCATAATTCCACATGCTGAACTTCTTGTTCCCGATAGTCTTCTTCAAAAATTCAGTGGGAAATACCTTCCTGAAAAAGAATATGCGGGTCTTGATGATGGTCCACGGTATAGAAAAGGGCCGTATGGTTCACAAAAGGAATCTCATGCGGCTTTTGCTGCTATGGTGTATTTGTTGGATAAGCAAGTGGGTGAGATTAGAGAAAAATTGGAAGATTTGGGAATTGCAGAAAACACCCTAATACTTTTCACATCAGATAATGGACCGCACAAGGAAGGGGGTGCAGATCCAGATTATTTTGACAGTAATGCTGTGTTTAGAGGCTATAAGCGCGATTTATATGAAGGAGGGATACGTGTGCCACTAATTGCATACTGGCCTAACAAAATAAAAGAAAACAGTACATCCAACCACATTTCTGCTTTTTGGGATTTTTTGCCCACAGCTTGTGAAATTGCAAACGTTGATGTGCCCAATAACATTGACGGAATCTCTTTTTTGCCAGAGATGCTAGGTCAAAAGCAGCCCAAGCACAACTATTTGTACTGGGAGTTTCACGCAAAAGGCGGAAAGCAAGCTGTGCGTTTTGGAGATTGGAAAGGCGTACGTTTAAATATGAGTGATAATGTTTCTGCACCTATTGAATTGTATCATTTACCCTCTGACCCAGGTGAGCAACATAATGTGGCCAATCAAAATCCTAAGGTCGTAAAAGAAATAGTTAGCCTTATGGAAAATGCACATG
>CAZSSZ010000157.1:0-3448 GCA_964609755.1 uncultured Flavobacteriaceae bacterium
TGGTTTGGGGACCTGGCATCCCAAAGGCGGAATGTATCAAATTGTAGATGCTATGGTTACCCTTGGAAAATCGTTGGGCGTAACTTACAACACCGACCACAGCGTAGATGAAATTTTGCTCGACAACGGCAAAGCCTGTGGCGTTCGCGTTGGGGATACTGTTTTCGATGCCGATATCGTGATTTCCGGTGCCGATTACCATCACACAGAAACCTTATTGCCTAAAGAAAAACGTGCCTACAGCGAAGCCTATTGGGACAAGAAAACTTTTGCGCCTTCGTCCTTGCTATTTTACATAGGATTAGACAAAAAACTGGATTCACTAGCGCATCATAACCTCTTTTTTGATGTGGATTTTGATGCGCATGCCGAAAGTATTTACGACACACCCCAATGGCCAAAAGAGCCGCTTTTTTATGTGAATTTACCCTCACAAAGCGACCCCTCTATGGCACCAAAAGACAAAGAGGCGTGTTTTATTTTAATTCCGATTGCACCCAATTTGGAAGACACCCCCGAGCTTCGACAACAGTATTTTGATATGGTTTTGGCACGTATGGAACGCCTAACCGGAGTAGAAATCAAACCGCATATTCTATTCAACGAATCCTTTTGTGTAAAGGAATTTAAAGAGGTATACAATTCCTACAAAGGCAATGCCTACGGGATGGCAAACACCCTGTTGCAAACTGCATTTTTGCGCCCAAAAATGAAAAGTAAAACCGTAGACGGATTATACTTTACAGGACAACTTACCGTTCCCGGTCCCGGGGTGCCACCAGCTCTGATTTCGGGTAAAATTGTGGCAGATTTTATTCAATAAAATAACACTTTAATTATGCAAACTATTTTTCATGCTGCTGATTCTAGAGGTAGTGCCAACCACGGTTGGCTTCAGGCAAAACACAGTTTTAGTTTTGCGGGTTGGTTTAACCCCGAACGTATTCAGTTTGGGGCACTTCGTGTACTCAACGATGACATCATACAGGGCGGAATGGGTTTTGGCACACATCCTCACGACAATATGGAAATTATTACCATACCCCTTCGTGGCGATTTGGAACATAAAGACAGCATGGGGAATACCGAAGTCATTCGCGAAGGTGAAATTCAGGTGATGAGTGCCGGAACGGGCGTGCACCACAGCGAATACAATAAAAACCCTGATCGTGAAATTAACTTATTGCAATTGTGGATTTTCCCCAACAAGCGCAACGTGGAACCCCGCTATGCGCAAATCCCGATTCATACGCTACACCAAAAAAATGAGCCCTTTCAAATTTTGTCACCCGACCCCGATGACCAAGGGGTTTGGATTCATCAAAATGCGTGGTTTCATATGTTAGATTTGGATGCAGAAAAATCGGTGTATTACGACCTCAAGGCAGAGGGGAATGGTGTGTATGCTTTTGTCATTGAAGGCGAGGCTGAAATCGGCGAACAGGTTTTAGGGCGTAGAGATGCGTTGGGTATTACAGAAACAGCTACCTTTGAAGTAACCGCACATCAAGATTCGCAGCTCCTTTTGATAGAGGTGCCCATGGTTGCGGGGTAAATGCTGCCCTATGAAAACACAGACTATACATATCGCTGGAATGACCTGTTCCGGGTGTGAAAAATCCGTAAAAGAAATCCTTGAATCCCTTGCAGAGGTTTCAAAAGTTATACCCGACCACAAAACTGGGAAAGTAGAAATAGTTGCCAATCAACATATTACAAACATTGAAATTACAGAAGCGCTTCCCAAAAAATACGCCTTATTGGACGAATCTTTACAGCAACCTTCTAAGTTAAAACAGCTTTTTCCGCTGTTTTTGATTTTTGGATTTATCCTTCTCAGCACGGGTCTTATTCATTATGATAGCCTAAACCCCAACGCCATGATGCGTGATTTTATGGGCTTGTTTTTTATGGTCTTTTCGTTTTTTAAGCTGTTGGATTTACAAGGTTTTCAACGCAGTTTTAAGCAATACGATCCTTTGGCAGCAGCACTTCCTTTTTACGGTTGGGTGTATCCTTTTTTGGAGCTCGGACTAGGACTCTGTTATATTCGAGATATTGTGCCAAACGGTATTTTGATTGCCACGATTTTGCTTTTGGGGATGACCACTGTTGGGGTTATTCGCGTGCTAGTGCAAAAAAAACAAATGCAATGTGCCTGTTTGGGAAGTGTGCTCAACCTACCCATGACCGAGGCTACCTTTATTGAAAATGCCATTATGTTGGTAATGGCAGGAAGCCTACTCGGGTAGTTGTGCCACAAAAACCGTTAGTGCTTTTTCAAATTCTGCACGTAATTCGGAGTTTACAATCCCTTCATCGGCTTTAAAATTTTCAGCAAAAGACGGAAGCGAAAAAACAGGAATATTGGGATTGTCTCTTGATAGACGCAAATGGGCGAGTTCTAATACCGTAAGGGCACCGCGTGGACCGGGAGAAGTAGCCAACAAAAACATGGGTTTGCCGCACCAAATAGGCTTTTCCAATCGGGAAATCCAATCAAAAATATTTTTAAACGCCGTGGTATAGGCACCGTTATGTTCGGCAAATGAAATAACAATGCCGTCGGCAGCCTTAAGTGCCGCCTTAAAGGCAAGTGCCTTTTCGGGAATGCCCTCTTTTTCCAGGTCAGTGCTGTAAATGGGCATCTCAAAATCGTTTAGATCCAACAGGTTGATGTTAGCGTTGGGTACTTGAGTGGCAGCAAAATGCGCCAGTTTTTGGTTAATGGAGTTTTGGCTCGAACTTGCGCCAAAAGCAACAATATCAGGCATAGCTTATTTTTTTGCTAAGATAATCAATCTGTATGTGAAGTATAATTCACTAAGGAAAGGCAATTTTAGCTAAAAATGCCGGGTATTTTCCTTTTTGCTCTGAGGTTATCCAAACGGTTTTATTATCAATAATAGACACCGCTTCAATTTGTGCACCCCTAAAATCGAGTTCGTATTGGTTTATAGAAAGATTCGGATTGGACGCAAGAGAAAAGTCGTTAATCACAAACAGAAATTGACGCTTGTCTTTTCGGTAAGCGGTCAGTACTAGGGTTTTTGTTATTTGATGGTAATCCGCCCCTGTAATCAGTGCCCCAACAGGGAGAGAACCTATTTTTTTTGCAGCAGCATTTTCGTTAGAAACTACATAAAGTTCGGTGGTTTTAGTGCTTCGGTTTTTGGTAAAAACAATAAGGTTATCCTCAATAAAAATCAGCCCTTCAGCATCAAATGGAGTAGCTTGTTGAAATCCAAAAAGTTGCTGTTCGGGATAAAAAAAGGGTATAGAATCCAAAACTTCAGTACCGTCATTTGTAATGGCAACCTCCAAAAGATACAGGTTTTTTCGTGTTCCAAAATTGTTGCCCATATCTGCCACAACAAGTTTTCCATTTGCTGTGGTAATATCCTCCCAATCGATATTACTGTGGTTATGCAGCTTCTTTTTGGCAAGC